>JBCCYR010000356.1:0-3500 GCA_039189355.1 Pseudomonadota bacterium | reverse complement strand
CGCGATTTCTTAAAAATCGCGGCATGAAGGTTCATGAAAAACTTCCAGAATTATCGGATGTGCTAGCCAGATCTTCTTTAATTGTTTCACAAGGGGGGGCCGGTCTCTCTAATGCTGCCTTGCTCGTCGGAAGGCCACATATCGTTTACCCCAATCACGCAGAATCTAGCATTACAGCCGCCAAATTGGTCGATTTGAAGCTGGGTATTAACATCGAAGGGAAACCTGGAGAAAGTGTTCCTGACGCAGTCGAGGAGATATTGAACGATCCAGACTACATCAGCAATGCCCAAGCAGAAGCTATCAAAATTGCTGGTTCAGGGCAATTTTCCGACGGTCTTGCTAGAGTAACTGAAAGAGTGTTTGAACTAATCGATTAATCAGACTCGATGATTGCGCAAATCAATTGCAAATCGGTCAAGTAAGCCAGCGCGCTTGGGTATGCTGTTTTCATCCTTGTACCCGTATGCCCTCAACCCCTTGAGCCATCCCCGTTCATATTCCACAAAGGCAATCAGTGTAACGAGGCCATGAACAAATTTCATATAAACTGGCTTGTCCTCTGCTCCTTCGGTTCGCCGGATATAGTCGATGCGTTTGATCACAGTCTTGCATGAGTCAATCAACGTGCCGCATGAACTGATCTCCGCCAGCTTCCAAACTTTCGCCTCAAGCACGGCTTGCGCACCGCCATATCCATAGCCGTAATACGTCCTGCGAATTTTACCAAGGGTCTGTCGAGCTTTGTGCCCCATGCGCCAAGACTCGCATATCAAATAACATCCTCCGGAGTTAATGATACGCTGAGTCATGCAGCAGTCTTCCGTCGCACCTGTGATATTTGGATCAAAGCCTCCTGCATTTTCGTAAGCTTCGCGTCTGTAAAGTGCATTTGCCGTGACCGCAGTAATCAGACCTTGTTCACTGATTGCAGGACCGGGATATGTCATGGGTGCGGCTACAAGCCGATCCCAAAAGCCAGGTTTATCAGTCCATACAGGATCCACATAACCGGCAATCAGATCGACTTCCGGATTGGCTTCCACAATCGCTTGAACGGTTTCGAACCAGTTCTTGGGAGGGATACAATCGTCGTCCAAACAAATCAAAAAATCTTCAACCGCATCCGCAAATGCAGCAGACCGCGCAAGACCCGGACCGCTGTTTACCGACTGCACGCGATATTCGATGAGCTTGTCGAAAGGTGCTAAAACCCGTTCATACTCTTCATCATGGCTGGCGTCATTAACGACAACAAGTTTGACATTCTCCCGACCCCTGAGTTGTGGGACAAGAGCATTCAAACAATTCTCAAGATCGTCAGGACGCTTATAGGTTGGAATACCAATTCGATATTTGAATGGTGATGCTTTCATGTACAAATGCGTTCACTGCAAAGGTTGGCCCTTGGCGGGCTAAGCAGATTGTATCAAAGATGGGTAGAATTTGTCATTAAAAACGCTTCAATATCGCCAACTACCGAATAGCAAGTTTGGGCTCAATCCAGTCATTCACCCCCAAACAGCACCCGCTCTTCCCCGCTTTTCCATTGCGGATACTTTGCCATTATTTCTTGGAAGCGGTTGCTTTCCAGAAATGCTTCAAGCCAACGGATCACATTTGGCCAGTCTTGAGACCAGAACCAGTCCTGGTCAACATGGGCAAACTGACGGACAAAGGGCAGGATTGCGGCATCAGCCAGTGAAAACCTGTCGCCAAACAAATAGGCTTTACCATTGAGCCTTTCATTCAGCGTCCGGATAAAAGCACTTCCGATTTCACGTTGCTCTTCCTGTTCGACACCTTCATAACGGTTTGGATATTTGTAACGGTCAAGCGCAGCTTTGAACGGGCCATCGCCCTGCCCTATCAACTCGCGTATTTCGACAATTTCTCCCTCACCGAAATCAATCAAACCTTCCGGATCGTTTGACGAGAGTGCCCAGTCGATGATGTCAATGCTTTCCTCAAGCACTCTGCCGTCCCCCAAAACCAGAACCGGAACCGTACCCTTGGGGCTCGCTTCAAGCATTTCGGCTGGCTTGTCACGCAACACCACTTCCCGCAGTTCAACCGAAATGCCACTTGAAACAAGCGCAAGCCTTGCGCGCATGGCATATGGACAGCGCCTGAAGGAATACAGAATTGGCGATTCGCCTGTTTGCATTGGTTAACAATCCCTTAATCCAGTAAAAATATTAATTTCCCCACAAGTTTGTCACGACGAATCAAGTCGATTAAGGTCGGTTCATAGTGATTCGCGTAAAGATTCGAAGAGGGATAAGAAACAAAAACACAAAACGTGGAATCAAATGGGGGATACCCTGAAGCATGCGGCGGCTGAAGTAACAATCGACCTCGACGATCAGGAACTTGTACCTGGCAACGATGTCAACGCATCATCAGTTAGTAAAAATATTGAAGAACTTCGAGAAAAAATAAAATCTGCACGGCTAGAGAAAATGATGGCTAGACAATTGGAAACAGAACTTTCCATTGACAAGATCGAAATCGAAGAACCACAAGATACTCCCGAGTTGGACATTGATAACGTGTTAAATAAAGTCGGCCAGCAGCTCTCAGGTGTTTACAGCGAACAACCGGAATCACATTCACGACAACGAACAAGCTATTCAACACCGGTCAATCAGGCCTACGCGATCAACCGGCATGAACCCAGGCGAACATGCGATGAAATGGTCGACAAGATAAAGAACAGTTCAGAAGTTTTGTCAGACATCGCAGAACAAGCTTCAGAACTGGTACAGTATCTGCAAGTGGTGGAAGGTGATCTGGCCAACTTTGAAACCGCCAAAATACGCATCAAGGAACTGGAAGAAAAAACCGAGCAAATTCGTATTGAGCGTCACGAAGCGCAAGCTATTGTTGATAAACAGAAAAAGCAGATCGAGATGCTCGAGACCATGCGCAAGACCGCGGTAAGCGGACACGAGAGTGCCAAATCCGAAATACTTGAGTTAAAGGAGTCAATTCGCGGCAAGGATCTGGAACTCAACAATCTTAAGTCAGATGTTTCACAATCTGAACGGGAAAAAAACATACTAAAATCTGAGATTGGCAAACTCGAAGCGGAGTTGAGTGAGGGAACCAAGGAACTCAAAACAACGCGTGACAATCTCAAAAACAAGGACATTGAACTCGCCAAAGTAGTGTCGGACTTAAATTCCCTAACGACTGAAAACGAACAAAACAGTGACAAGCTTGCAAAACTGCAGGGCAAATACAATGACCTGAACAAGCGCGGGCTGGAACAACAGAACGAGCATTTCGGCAAAATTCATGAACTCGAGAGCACCGTAAGGGAACTCAGAAGCCGGATTGAGACACACGAACGGGAGAAATCCGAACTGAATGTCGAGCTCAACGCGTCTAACAATCTGCTTGTTCTGCACGAGGAAATGATCGCAGCACTGTCACCGGGAAAAGCCTGAAGCAATAAGGCTGGCACGTCAAATTACGCGCTATAGCTTTTGCAGATT
>JBCCYR010000355.1:0-3519 GCA_039189355.1 Pseudomonadota bacterium | reverse complement strand
TGATGAAATACGTGGCAAAAGAAATGACCATAATAGAGCTTTGCAACAAGATCTTTTTCGATCTCTTCAGGAAGCGTTTCCAGCCAGTTCTCATCATTACGAGCAAGCGCAATGTCAAGAGCAATGACATCTTCCACCTCATTGGCATGCACCGCCTGATAACGCACGGCTGAACCTGCTGCCGCGAACCGATGGAGCATCGCTTTCACGGCTTCTTCCTTAGTACACGCGAACCAACCATCTTTTCCCAAAACATCAGTGAGGATTTTTTCAATCACCCCAGCTGAATCGGGTTCTACTTTCAAGATCAGATGATGTTCATAGCGCGAATGCCAGTCCAGAATGCGTTTTGGCAGCGGCTCGGGAATGAGATGGCTTAATGCCTGCATAACGCGATCAACCAGATTACGCGGTAAAAATGACACTTTGCTTAAATATGCGTCGAGAAACCCCTTCATCGCGAAGAGTTTCGGTAAGCGATCTGTTCCAAGCCAATGGATCATCATCAAAGTATCTTTGCCGTACTTGCGAGCCACCTTGAAAAGTGTACGGTGAATATATTCTCCGCAGATTGGTAGCTTTTCGCATTCAGTCAGAATACGTCGGCGTAAAACCGTGAGGTCCGCCGGGTCGTTTGTACCGATATAATAGGCTCGCTCTTCCTCAATGGCTGGATATGTATCCAGTCGAACCGCGAAAACTGCGAGCCTTCCAGCAGAACCGGAGACCTCAAATAGACGGTCAGGGTCGGCATTATAGCGCGAGGGAGTAGATGCGGTAACATCCCGGACTTTGTCCTGGTAACCATCATCAGATGCTCGGCCCACATCCTCGCTTACGTCTGCTTCTGTAAATTGGCCTCGTTCCAGATTTTCAAGAATTTCCTCAGGTGTGGTTCCCAACTCAATTCCAAGATGATTAACCAATCGTAATTCACCATCGCCAACGACTTGCGCATAAAGTGCAAGTTCTGTGTAGGCAGGACCCCGCTGTGTTAGTGCTCCACCGGAATTATTGCAGACGCCACCCACAATCGATGCGCCGATACTAGTGGAACCGATAACGGAATGAGGCTCTCTACCCAAAGGCTTCAGCAATTTTTCCAACTGGAAGAGTGTGCTACCTGGGTGGCTCACAATCTGAAGACCGTTTTTTATCAGATGTATTCTGTCCAGCCGCAGTGTATTAACAATAATAACGTTGCGATCATAATCACCGTTTGGCGTCGACCCCTCAGTTAGGCCAGTATTGGCAGCCTGCATGATTATAATGCGGCCTGCTTGAACACAGGTTTGCAGTACACGCCACATCTCAAGTAACGTACCTGGAATGACGACGGCTTCGGCTTCACCCTCGCCGGAACGAAAACCAGTCCGGAACCGCTTGGTTCCAACAGAACCGGTTTGAATATTGGAGGCTCCAACGATCTGAGATAGATCCTTGATAAGTGTTGCCTCAGACATGACTAACTTGAAACCGCTTGGTTGCTTGATCTATTGCATCGGCAACGTTCGCCTTCTCAACATCTTTCATGGGAACATGGACCCGCATCATCGTGATGGGTTTTCCGTGCTCAAGTATCCCAATTACCGTCTCTACATCAGGGCATCCCTCATCGCGGCATGCAAGCTCTGCAATGGTTATCGGAGTATCAGCAGGAAGCTTCATCAACTCTCGGGTCCAAGATTTTATCTCTGCAGACTTGGCTTGTAGACTGTTGATTTTTGGTGCGAACGGATTGCTAAACTTTGTCACTCTGCAGCAACCTGTCTAAGAACGATACAATCCTGAAAACCGTTCTCTATAGTATTCTGTGGCAAATCGCGTCCGATAAAAACGAGTCGCGTGGTGCGTTCTTCATCTGACTTCCATAATCGCTGGTGATCGCCTTCTAACTGCATGTGGATGCCTTGCATCACAAAACGAGAATCATCATTTTCGAAAGCGATTATTCCCTTCATTCGCAACATGTCCGAGCCGAAATCCTGGGCAACCGACTGCATCCAGGGAAAGAACCGTTCAGGGTCGAGAGGTGCGTCGCTTGTCATCGAGAAGCTGGTTACGTGATCGTGGTGATGGTGGTGATGGAAGTGTTTCAAAAACTTTGGCTCGACTTCCAATACTCTATCTAGATCGAAAGCGTTACAACCGATAACTTCGTTAATCGGAACTTGGCATCTTTCACTTAGGTGGATTTTCGCTGTCGGATTGATTTTGCGAATTCGCTCTTCGACAGTCGTAAGCTCTTGTTCGCTCACAAGATCAGTTTTGTTCATCAGAATGACGTCAGCAAATGCAAGCTGTTCCTGTGCTTCATGCGCTTTCTCAATTTCTTCGAGTAAGTGCTTGGCATCGACAACAGTCACAATCGCGTCAAGTCTGGTCTTTGACTGCATGTCATCGTCAAGAATGAATGTTTGAGCAACTGGAGCTGGATCAGCGAGTCCGGTTGTCTCTATCAGGATGGCATCAAATTGATCGCGGCGTTTCATCAAACCATCAATGATACGCACAAGGTCGCTACGCACAGAGCAACAGATGCAACCATTGTTCATTTCGAAAACTTCTTCGTCAGCATTGATAACCAGATCATTATCGATTCCGATTTCACCGAATTCATTGACGATCACCGCATATCGTTTGCCGTGATCTTCACTCAAAATGCGATTAAGAAGGGTGGTTTTGCCAGCGCCGAGATACCCGGTAAGAATGGTCACAGGGATTCTGTCTATGGTGTTCATGGCGATCTCCGAGATTCATTGGTGTGAGCTATAAGACGTTTAAAAAGGGAATTGTTGATGGCACTACCCAGATGTTGGAACCATTTTGTTAGTGAGAAAGGCGTTGCGAAAATTACCGCCGCAAACAACTCACGGACTGGTTTTGAATCAATGCCACTTGTAATGAATACAAGCCGAGTCCTGCGATCTTCATCAGGCCAGGCATCGACTCGAACGGGCTCTGACATAACATGTTGAACTGCGTGAACAATGAGTGGGTTATCAGGACTTTCTTCGGTAGCAATGATACCCTTTACACGTAGCAACCTTTGTCCGGCGGAACTTCGCAGTGTCGAAAGAAACTGTTCAATCCGCTTCTCGGGCAAGGGTTGGTCAGCCACAATACTAAAGGTTTGAATGCCTGAACCATGCCGTTGAACTTCTTCACCTATATTTGGCTGTGCTATGTGATGCGCTTCGGCTTCCAGAGCAGCTTCTAGAGCAAGCCATCCAGCTACATCATCACCTTGGTCGACTGCCGAATAAAACCGCGGAGAGAAAAGAGCCGATAGGTTGATATTTACTCTATCCACGATTTCAGCACTTGCATTGATTTCACGCAGCCCGTTTGACAATTCAGTTATGTCTGATTGTCTTGTGCGCTCATCTTTCAAATCAGTTTTGGTTAGAACTATCCTGTCAGCAAAAGCGATTTGTTTGATCACTTCGAAATGATTTTCAATCGAAAACGAACCACTGATAACATCAAACAAAGTGATGAAACCAGCCATATAAAATG
>JBCCYR010000354.1:0-3536 GCA_039189355.1 Pseudomonadota bacterium | reverse complement strand
TCGGAATCTGTGGTGTAAGTTTGTTTACAAGGCCAGCGAGCATGTTAAGCAAAACCGCATAGATGATTATGGGAGCGCCCAGACGGATGATCATCCTGAAATATTCACCAAGACTTTGTGCAAGATGAGACAATAAATCAGCCACCGGAATGCCTGATCCTTTCGGAAACAGGGTGTAAGATTCCGCAATTGCCAGAACGAAGCCCTCCATCAGTCCTGTTGAAAACAACAAAACAACCGCTGTGATGTTAAAAAGGGAGGAGAGTGTGGTAATCGCCTGATCTTCTCCGATCGGAGTCCCGGGAATGGGATTAAGACCAATATAATGGACGATTATTTCTCCCAAAAATGTAAGTGCCAGAAAAAGAAACCTGATTGGCAGAGCAAGGCTTGCACCAATCAGCGCTTCGATAAAAATCAGCTGCAAAAGATCTCCCAGGCTTTCTACCGGTGTTGTATTTATTGAAGTTGGTAGCAACAAAAAAACTGCGATTGCGAATGCAGCAGCAGCATACAGTCTTACCTGCATCGGAATTTGACTCATCGACAGGCCGGGCAACAGCATGACGCAGAAAGAAGTCCGTATGAATACCAGAAAGAACTCCTGCAATTCCTGCTGGAGCGCCATTAATCTGCCACCGCACCAACAATCTTGACATCCACGCCTCGAGCAATCTCAAGGGTAGAAATCACCGGCAAGGTCGGGAACACCCGTTCGACAATCATCTTCACATAACTGCGAATTTCCGGCGAAGTCGTAAGTGCAAATATTTGTTTTTGGCCTACGAGTTCGCGGATTTTTTCAGTCGCGTTTGTACCGAATTTTTCAAGCTCGTCAGGAGCCATTTTGAAGTCCGTCACTTCCCCACGCTGATCGCGCTTGAGTGCATTGGAAAAGACCTCTTCCCAACGATCACCAAGCCGCAGCAGTTTAAGCTGTCCATCGATAATCAGTTCGCTGCATATCTGATGACCTATCTTGGTGCGTACATGAGCAACGATTTGTTCCCCACGCTTAACAAACGGCGCAACCTCGGCAATGGCTTCTAGTAACTGCCCCACATTGCGAACCGAAATTCGTTCCGACAACAATAATTTGAAAACTGCTTGCAAACCCGAAAACGAAAGCTGAGAGGGACAAATCTCTTCAACAAGCTTCATGTATTCCTTGTCGAGATTGTCGAGCAGATACCGCATGTCCTTGTATGAAAAAAGCTGGGCAAGATTATTTTTCAGAACTTCGCTGAGATGTGTGAGAACCTGAGACAGCGGCTCGATAACATTGTAACCCAATTGCCTGAGTTCATCATTGTAGATGTCCGGTATCCGCCACGCCTTGGTCCCGAAAGCCGGCTCAAGAAACTCTTTCACCGGAATGCGCGGTGGTGGTTCGTTGTCTGCAATAACCACGACATCAGTAAGCGATATTACCCCTGTTGCAATCGGATTACCCATAATCTTGATTACATAGCCACGAGAGCCAACAGAGAGATCCTCTGACACCTTGATTTCAGGAATGACAAATCCGTAGGTCTTTGCAAATTTCTTGCGCATCCTGCTTATGCGAAATCCAATTTCCTTTTCATTAAGAAGCAGCTTGCCGCGCAACTGCGTGCCCAATACCAGTTCGACTTCCGGTACCTTGAGGGTGTTTTGAATCGAATCCTGGCTCTCAGCCCGGCGCTTTTGTTCATCTTCTTCATTTTTTTGTCTGATCCGTTGCACACCTTCTTCTCGTCTTTTGGAAATCATGTAGCCTGATGCAGCACACAGAATGGCCAGCAGCATGAATGGCAACATCGGCAGTCTTGGTGTGAGAGCGAGAATAACCAGAAGGCCGGATGCCATAAACAAGGCTTTCGGATAACCAGTCAGTTGACCGAGAACTGCACGGTCGGCCGACCCTCTTGTACCGCCCTTGGAAACAAGAAGACCAGCTGCAAGAGACACAACCAGAGCAGGAATTTGTGAAACAAGTCCATCACCGACTGACAACTTGATGAAAACATCGGCTGCTTTGGCAATTTCCATATCATGGCGCCAAACACCTATGATGATACCGCCCACAATGTTTACACTTGTAATAATAAGACCCGCAATTGCATCCCCGCGAACGAATTTTGAAGCACCATCCATGGAACCGAAAAACGAGCTTTCTTCTTCGAGTTCACGACGACGCGCCTGAGCCTCCTTTTCATCCAGCAGCCCCGCAGACAGATCTGCGTCGATGGCCATTTGCTTTCCGGGTATGGCATCAAGAGTAAAACGGGCTCCCACCTCTGCAATTCTGGTCGCGCCCTTGGTGATTACGACAAAGTTGACAGTAACTAGGATGATAAAAACAATTACACCGATTACGAAGTCACCGCTCATTACAAAACTGGCAAAGCCTTGAATAATCGCACCAGCGGCACTTTCTCCCTTGTCGCCCTCAGACAGGATCAATCTGGTTGTTGATATATTCAGGGACAACCGCAGCATGGTTGCTATGAGGAGAATTGTTGGAAAGGATGAAAAATCCAGAGGTTTTTGAATCCACAAAACAACCAGAAGAATAAGAACGGAAAACGCTATTGATATGGCAAGACCGAAGTCGACAAGCACAGTCGGCAGGGGCAGAAACAGCAGTGCCAGAATAACCAGTATTCCAACCGCAAAAATGACATCACGGCTGCCATTCTGCTCTGGCACGCCGTCTGTTACATTGATATTCGCGCTCATTTCTAAGTCAGGCTTTCCTGCGGCTTGCTAGAATCCACCAGAAATTCTTGAAAATACGAGTTTGGCAAGCAGATTGAATTGGGACGCCATAAACTGTGCTGCAAGAGATGCAACGAACAGAACCGCCACAATTTTTGGAATGAAAGTCAGTGTAATTTCCTGAATTTGAGTCAGTGCCTGGAGCAAGGCAATCAAGGTACCAACAATCATCGCGGTGATTACAATCGGAGCAGAAACTTTCAGAAGCACCTGGAAAGAAAACTGGACAAGTTCTAGAGCATCAACTTCATTCATTTTAAACTCTTTAAAATAGGCCAAAAGGATTTGTGGCAGCGTTGGAAACACCAGCGTTCTCAGCGGTTTCCCCGGTAGACTCAATTTCCTGACTGGTGTCGCGGGAAAATTCCGTTAAGTCATCTGCTATTTTGGTTCCCGGAAGCACAGGTATCTGTGTGCCGTCTTCGAGTTCCACAAAGATGCCATCGGTCGCCAATACGACCGATTTGACAATGCCTGCAGTTTCACCGTCAGCTGAAGCAACAGCTTTTCCAATTAAACTTGTTGCATCCCCCAACACGTTTGATCTTATCAACTCATCAAGACGGTCGTTCGTTTGTATTTGCTGTTCCACACTCGAAAACGAAGCCAGTTGCGACATGAGCTCGGCGTTGTCCGTTGGCTCTGTGGGATCCTGATTGTTCAACTGGGCAACCAAAAGCTGCAGGAAAGCATCATAGTCGACTGTATTGCTGTTGCTGCTGGAGGTTGAAAATGTTGGCGTTGTATTATTGCTTACTGTGTTTACGACATCCATG
>JBCCYR010000353.1:0-3541 GCA_039189355.1 Pseudomonadota bacterium | reverse complement strand
GCATTGTTGATGATGATGCCTGCCAGAGAAATCATGCCAAGAATTGCAAAAAACGACAGTGGCTGGCCAGTAAAGAGTAACGCAATTGGTGCTCCGATGATGATCAACGGGATGGTCATGAACGTCAGCAGCACGCGCCTGGCGGAATTGAACTGGAAAACCAATGCAGCCAGCATGATGGTGAGAGCGGCGGGCATGCCACCAAGCAGAAGCTCGTTGACCTCGGAAGAGTTTTCCGTCTCGCCCCCAACTTCAACCGTGTACTCGGCACCAAGATCAAGTCCGTCCAAAGCAGGTTGAATTCTTGCAACCACTTGGTTTGCGGCAAGTGTATCACTCTTTCCCGATATCTTGATCTGCCGGATCTGGTTTTCACGACGCAACTGGGAGTATTCCAGTCTTGGCTGGAAAGTTGCGACCTGATCCAGTGAAATCAATTGCCCGCCCGCCGGTATTGACAGATTGGCCAAGTCCTCGAGACTGTCCCGGAAACTTTCGGTTGCGCGAACGACAATCGGGATGGATTCTGTTCCCTCGCGATACGTTGAATATGCCGTACCGGAAAAGAACGTATCCATAACGTTTGAAATGTCTTCAGAGGTGATGCCAAGCTCCCTCGCCTTGTCCTGCGCAACATTGATGACCATTTTGAGGGTCTTGTTACCCCAGTCATTTTCGTTTTGGACGATTCCCGGAACTTCCGAGAAAGCGACTTCGACTTCTTCTGCAAGTTCGAGCAATTTCTCCGCATCCGGTCCCGTAATATTGATTTCAACGATACCGGATTCACCGCCGCCCATCGAAAGACGTTTCACCTTGAAGCGCGCAGCCGGATGATTGGCAAGCAGATAGTCCTGTGCGCGTTGGGCTGCGTTTACAGCGCCTTCAAAACTCTTTGTGTTCACAAGGATAAAGGCACTTGCCGGGTCGGTATCTGCAGGATTGAGCGCCAGATAAAACCGTGGTCCGCCATCGCCGACGAATACGGTCGTGTCACGAACCTCCGGGTTTTGTTCCTCATTCAGCAACCATTGCTCCACGCGCCTTGCTTCTTGTGTCGTGCGCGTGATGGACGTGCCCTTGGGCATATCGAGATAAATCAGGTATTCCGCACGTTCTGCAAGCGGGAACATTTCTGATTTCGTTGAAGAGAACAAAGTGCTGGCACCATATACGGCGGCATAAGACCCGATGATGACCAGGGGTGCCAAAATCAGGCTGGCATTTACCAGCTTTCCATAATTGCGAACCAGAAACCCTTCGGGCTTTTCTTCTGCCGATGTATTCGTCTTGGCAAACCAGACGCAAAGAGATGGCAGGATATACAGGGCAGTGAGCCACGAGCCAAGAAGCATCACGCCAACAACGGCTCCGAGTGAAAAGGCGAATTCACCTTCTGTACCATCCAGTATCAGCATGGGCACAAACGCCGAAACCGTCGTTATGGATGCAACCCCCAGCGGAGTGAAGAACTGTTTTCCGGCTGCAAGGGCTGATTCACGCGGGTCTTCGCCGCTGCTTATTCGTTTCTGAATATCTTCAACGACGACCAGTCCGTTATCGACCAAAAGCCCGAGTGAAATAATGGCGGCAGCAATGGAAATCTGCTGCAGTTCAATATCAAGATACGTCATTCCGACGAGCGCAAACATCACTGTAAACGGAACGATACAGGCAATGATCAATGCGGGCCGAAATCCCAGGAAGATCAGCATGACCAGCACAACAACAGTGAATGTCTGGGCAACATTGCTCAGGGCGCTGTTGATTGAAGTTGTAACGTTGGTTTCCTGGAAGGTTGAAAACTCGTAGGCAATGCCAATTGGCTGACGGCTTTCGAAACGTGCAACCGCTTCCTGCAATCTTGCGCCTATTTTCTGGATGTCCTCGGTATCGGACATTTCCACACTGACAATAATAGCCGGTTTGCCATTATAAAATGACGGCTTGTCCTGAGGGTCGACAAAGCCCCGCCGGACTGTCATCAGGTCTTTCAGACGCACAAACCCAGCCAGACCATCGACTTTGGTCAGGATATCGCCGATTTCTTCCACGGTCTTCAGATCGCCATTGGCTTCAAGAATGAGCGTAGTTCCGTCAGCATCCAGTTCACCGGCAGGCAAGATAACATTCTGCGCCTGAAGGTCGTTCAAGACCTGCTGCAGTTGCACACCAATGGCGGCCAGCTTTCTGGAATCAATTTCCAGCCATACGCGCTCTTCCTGAACTCCAAACAAGGTAACCTTGGAGATGCCTTCGACCGTATAGAGGTTGGTTTGTAGATCGTCCGCTGCCTCTTTCATTTCCGCATAGGAGAAACCTTCACCGGTAACAGCAATCGTCGCAATCGAGACGTCACCGTAATTTGTGTTTACAAAGGGACCTCTGGTTCCATCCGGAAGATCCTGTTCAACTTCCTCCATGCGGTTGCGCAAGTCCTGGAACACGCTTTCAAGATCCTCTTTCGGCACATTGTCATAAACAACGATCGTAATGACTGTACTGCCTGTCGTGATCAGCGCCTTGATATCCTCGATCTCACCGATTTCACGAATTTTCCGCTCGATCGGAACAACAATCAGGTCTTCCATGCGTTCAGGTGACATGCCCGGAAATTGTGCTGAAACAATCGCATTGCGGATTGTAATGGCCGGGTTTTCCCGTTTCGGGATGGATGAGTAGGTAAGCAGTCCCTGTATGATCAAACCGATCATTATGAGGATGGTAAGACGTGCCTTGTTTAAGCCGAGAGCGGTCAGAAAATTCATGGTGCCCGCCGTTATTCGGTTTCAGAGAGGAGTTTGACTTTCTGACCGTCCCTGAGGAACGAGACGCCTGCTGCTGCAACCTGCTCGCCAAGCTCCAGACCATCGATAATGATGATCGCGTTTTCACGGACACCACCGACCTTTACCTCTCGGCGGTTCACAGTGTTGTCTTCGGGATTGTAGACAAATACCTGAGTGGTTCCCGGATCAGATGGCGATCTCGGCGGGTCCAGCTTGCCATCGAATGGAAGAACCGAAAGCGGCAAGGTATAGCCCTGCCCCAACGGGACTGTGAACTCCATGGAAATTTCAACTGCCATACCGGCCTTGATTGAAGGATCAGTCTCGTCCAGTTTTACCACGACCGGGAAAGAGGAAACCGTATCTGCGCGAGCACCCAGTTCGCTGATATGCCCCTTGAGTGCAATTGCGGGATTGTCGGCCAACCTCACCAATACCTGCTTGCCAACCACCAAGCGGTTCACAACATCGAAGCTTACGGAAAAATTTATTTCAAAAGCATCGGCTGCATACACTGTGGCAACAGGACTACCGGTTGCAACGTTTGTAAAAGACTGCACCTCAACCGAGTTGATGATCCCATCAAACGGCGCATTCAATTCCGCCTTGCTGAGGTTTTCCTCTGCTGTTTCAACACTGCGCTGGGCCTGTACCACGCGGGCAGCACTTGCTTCTGAATCCGTTCTTGCCTGATCGGCGACAGCTTGTGAAACAATCTGCTTTTCCAACAATTCTTCCTGACGTTTCAGATT
>JBCCYR010000352.1:0-3566 GCA_039189355.1 Pseudomonadota bacterium | reverse complement strand
GTCCCAATCTGTCATGTCAGCCATGCATTTTTTGCATACCTCAATCACTTGTTAAGACGAAAAAAGGCGGGCAGAGCCCGCCATGTATAATCCTGGCTGTTTTGAACTACTGACTGATGCGCAGCCTCGAAATATCAGTTGCGATGGCCCGGAAAGCAGCCCTTAGCTGATCGCCATTATCGGCATTGAAAAAGAATGTGGAATCAGCAGTATTCTCATTCGCACATTGTTGCAGAAGTTCAATCACTTCCTGACGTTGACCACGATCACGAATACCACCGAGATCAAAACCAATCGAATAAATTGTAATCCCAGAGCCTTTCATGTTTTCGCATAACCGACTCGCCAGATCATTTGATTTGTCCGGGTGCCCATATGCTGATCCATTACCCGATGCAGTAGTCCCATGATAAAATGTATTAAACATTCCATCTGTCATCAGGATTGCATACTTCTGCGTTTCAGATTCATACGGAGCAGGATGGGACTCACGGGGCCATATATTTGTGTCCGCCCAGTTTTCAGACAGCGTATAGTAGCTCCACGCTATACCCAGGTGTCCGGCAGTAGTGCCTGCTGGGCTCATTCTTCTGATTTCGTTTGTTAATGTATTCTTATTGGCCGTAAGCGGTACTACAGTTGAGAGTCTCGGGCACCGGAATATGTTTTCATTACGAGCGCGGACATCTGAACCGAGTGGCGATTGGTCATAAGATGTGTCTGTAGCGGCGTTGCGACCGCCCCGTTCAGTAACACACCCACGATCACTGGAACGGAAAGGGGCATGTACATCAGTTATCAAAGTTTCTTCTCCAAGTGCTGCGACAGTCCTATTTCCCGCAGTCACTTTGTTGGCGATATTTCGACCGACATTCACCGAGCCGGAATAGGGAACCAGCGAAATACGTACATCGTCGGAATTGTCTTTTATAAGGATGTCAACCGCTTCAGTCGCTGCAGCACGCAGATCACGAATTTTCTGCCCCTCCATCGATCCGGTCACATCCAGCATCATGGCAACTTCCACATCGGTTTGGTCAAATACTGCCGTGGATTCAGCCCCCACTTCAAACTCTTCATAGCCAAAAATGGCCATGAGCGTCGGATCTACAATTGCAACCACCTCCGCTTTTACCTCGCCGGAAGTCGGGTTGGCAGAAAATGACGAAACCCTATATTCCTCGGCATGATTGCCAGATCCTTCAACATTGATATTGAAAAATGCATCAAACTGGGCCCGCAGCTTGTCTTGATTGGTTTCACCCTTTGTGAGCGAAACACCGGTTGCCAGCACCGCCGAATCGAGTGCCTGCTCCATCTTGGATTTGGTGGTGTAGATACGGCTATAATCAATCGCCGCGCCTGCAGAGCCCATAATGGCAAAAATGGAAAGCGCCGTGACCATGAAAATGTTGCCGGACCGGTCTTTGGTGAAGGATGAAACCTGATTACGAAGTTTTGCCGCAAGTTGCATTTTGATCTCCATGCTGTCGTTGCAGACAAAGATGCAAATTGCGGGCCAACCAATGAACGATAAGCCTCGAAATCATACAAAGTATTGAAATTATTGGGAAAACAGGGATTTTAAAGTAAACAAATCCCTAACAGAATACAGGTTGTGGAATTAATGGGAAAATACCAGTGAACTGGTTGTCCTGGTTTTTTCGATTTGAAACATCAAAACCCTAGAAATCACTGATAATGCCGTCCGTCTCCCAATCCCCAAAACGTACCGGATCGGGACCATCCCGGCCCATCAATTCTTTGACTTGCGGTTTCTTGCTCTTTTCAGCCTTTTTCCGGCGTTCCTGTGCTTCGGCAAGCGCCCGCTTTGCAGCATCAGGAATATCCGCCCGGTTATCATTCGCAGCCATTTTAAATACCCGTCCAACCCTTTCGATCCACTTGAAGGTGGCAACCTTCGATCCCATGATATAGGAAACTGTGTCAGAAAGGCACGTCACATCGGGAAATTTGGCATGAATATATTTCGTACAGGCGTTTTGCTTGCTGCCATGACAGCACTTTTCATGGGCGTCGGCTATTTGCTGGGCGGCCAATCCGGCATGGTGATCGCATTCCTCATCGCTGCCGGCATGAACTTTTTCAACTACTGGAAATCAGACCAGATGGTTTTGCGGATGCATAACGCCGTTGAAGTCGACGAAAGCAATTCACCGGAATTCTATGAACTGGTTCGGAGACTTGCAGAGGCAGCAAACCTCCCCATGCCCGCAGTCTACATTATCAACACACCGCAACCCAATGCATTCGCGACAGGTCGCAACCCGGAAAATGCAGCAGTTGCGGCAAGCACCGGTCTTCTTGAAAGCATGTCGCTGGAAGAAGTGGCAGGCGTGATGGCACATGAACTTGCACACATCCAGAACCGGGACACGCTAATCATGACCATTACGGCAACCTTTGCAGGTGCCATTTCCATACTGGCGAATTTTGCAATGTTTTTCGGCGGAAACCGCGATCGTGGCGTTGGCATCATCGGAAGCCTTGTCCTGATGATTGCCGCACCTTTTGCAGCAGGCCTGGTACAAATGGCAATCAGCCGTACACGGGAATATGCTGCAGACAAGCGCGGCGCTGAAATCTGCGGAAATCCAATCTGGCTTGCCAGTGCGCTTCAGAAAATTGCCCAACAGGCTGGCCGCATTCCGAACCACGCTGCAGAACGCAATCCGGCAACAGCGCACATGTTCATCATAAACCCGCTGGGGCAGTTCCGCCGGGATAGCCTGTTCTCCACCCATCCCGATACCGGGAACCGGATCGCCGCCCTTGAAGCACTGGCTGACGAATGGGCAATGCAAGATCGACGGGATGAATATGTCGAAGAAGACGTTCGCGAACCTAACCAAGGGCCATGGGATGCAGGTTCGGAAAGCGATACGGATGACGACGCAGCTCAACCTTGGGGCCGTCAGCGGTGACAGGGCCTGATCACGGATTGAAAATCAGAAACTCACAGAACAAAGCCAAAGGCGTTGAGAGCCGTCTGGTTGCAACTGCCTTGCTGACCCGTATCGTCGACGATGGCCGTAATCTGGATGCATTATGCGACCGCAAGCACGGGATCAGGCAATTCCTTGAACTCGATGGACGCGATCAATCCCTTGCGCGTGCGATTGCAGTAACGGCATTGCGGCATCGAAACCGTATCGATTTTGTCTTCAAGAAGCTGATGAACCGTCCACCGCCGAAAAACGCGCGGTTTCTAATCCATTCCCTGCATGTGGCAGCTGCCCAGATACTTTTCATGGAGGTTCCTGAAAGCGCTGCAGTGAATGTTGCCGTGAGTGCAATCGGGAATGACAAACGCACAAGCAGATTCAAGGACCTTGCCAATGCAGTTCTTCGAAGAATGGTACGGGAAAAGGACAAACTGCTTGAAACAAGCAAGGGTGTAAGCCCATTACCGGACTGGCTGACAAAAACGCTGCGCTCCAACTACGGGAAAGAAAACACGGTCCGTATTGCCCAAGCCGTTTCCCACGGGTCAGCCCTCGACATTTCCGTCAAGTCAAATGCGGAACAGTGGGTAGAAAAACTGG
>JBCCYR010000351.1:0-3571 GCA_039189355.1 Pseudomonadota bacterium | reverse complement strand
CTTAGCAATGCTTCCAAATTCACACAGAACGGTGAGATTACGCTTTCAGTCCATCGAACTGAAACAGAAACGGGTGGCCGGATAAACATTTCCGTCACAGATACCGGTGTTGGCATCAGTAAAGAAGCCCAAGACAATCTCTTCTCAAACTTCACGCAAGCCAACGCATCAATCAATGCCAAGTTTGGTGGGACCGGTCTTGGACTTTCCTTGAGCCGTAATCTCATACGTTTAATGGACGGTGATATTACTGTTAACAGCGTTGAAGGTGAGGGAACCACGTTCACGATTGATCTTCCCACATATGTCACTTCCCACGACACCGAAGAGCCCGACGTTGAAACGGAAGAGCATACTGATGAAAATCTTGATGAAGCAATTGGCGATCTCAAGAAGCTTTCTGCATCCTATGCCGGTCTTTCTGCGGTCAATCCAAAACAGGGTATCAAGGGTAAGATACTGATTGTCGATGACGACCAGTCTTTCCTGGAATTGACCGAGAGGATGCTGAACAAGGAAGGATATAGTGCGATTTGTACCGATACTCCTTACTCTGTATTACAAGTTGCCCGGACAGTGCGGCCGGCAGCCGTCTTCGTTGATGTGCTGATGCCGGACATTGATGGATGGGAAGTGATTTCCACATTGAAATCCGATCCTGTGACAGCCGATATTCCGGTGTTTATGCTCAGCATTCTGGAAGAGCGCGAAAAAGCAAGAGATCACAGCGCGGCGGATTTTGTAACAAAGCCGCTGGATGCACTAAAGCTTAAGAAGATTATCCAAAAAATTGAAAATCTGGATTCCGGCTCCGGAAACAATGTAATGGCTGGATAAGGTGTTGCAGTAGAACACTTAAGTATCCATGGAGATGATGCGATGACAATGGTTCTGATTATTGAAGACAATCCGGTTAATCGTGATGTTCTTGGCCGACGGCTAGAGCGACGTGGGTTTACCGTGCGTTTTGCCGAGGATGGCCCGACAGGCATTGAAAAGACCAAGGATTTGCAACCTGATCTGGTCTTGATGGATATCGGGTTGGGTGAAATGGACGGATGTGAGGCTACACGGCTTCTTAAACTGGATCCGGAAACGATAAACATCCCGATCATCGCGTTGACAGCGAGTGCTTTTGAAACCGACAGGAAACGGGCCCTGGAATCCGGATGTTGTGACTTTGATACCAAGCCTGTGGACTTGCCGAGATTGCTTGGGAAAATGGAAAATGCCTTCCAGATTCATGGCAAACCGCTTCCGTCCTAAGTTTGAAAGCGATCAGCTTGCTGAACGACAAAATTTCAAAGGTTATTAGATTTTAGAATTCTGAAGCTTTTGCTCAGGCCGCGTTCTTAGAAGCATCTTCATGCTTCGTGAACATGGTCCGCAGTGCTTTGAAATCCAGTGGTTTCTGCTGCATATGCTTTACTGTCAAGCCGAGAGATTCAGCATAATTCCGTGTTTCTTCAAGTACTGATATTTGCTGGCCGCTTACAATCATGATGTTGCCGGTAAAACCTGAGTCTGCCAATATCACAAATAACTCATTGGCATCGATATTGGGCATGCAGATGTCAACCGAAACCAGATCAGGTTTCAATGCATTCGTCAGATTCATGACGCCGCGCGAGTCTGATGTTGCAAATCCTTCATATCCGCAACGTTCCGCTACCCGCACGATCAGCTCGGCAGAGTCGATATCATCATCAACAGCAAGTAATCTGAGTGGCTGTATCATTGTGTTTCGTCTTTGCGTCTCAGATTTCACACTCAGGCAGCACGGCTTTGCTTGCTGACGGAAGCCATCTTGTCCGTAACTGATTTCAGATCTTCAATGCCCGCCTCTCTGATGCTGCGGTACATGACATCTGCTTCCTGCATGGAGGCACGCATGCTGGTGACCAGCTGTTCAATGTCGTCGCGGCAGTGATCAGCCATCACTTGGACACGGAACCTTGCACCACCCTGTGGAACAGCGGGATATTCAACAAGGTTTGCAATCGCACCCTTCTCGTTCAGTTGCTGGGAGGCAATGCGGGCCACACCTTCTGCACCAACGCGAACCGGTACGATTGGAGAGGGATCCCCAAGCACTTCAAGACCGGCATTGGTAACGCATTCACGAAGATACAGAATGTTTTCCATGAGCTTTTTGCGACGCTCACGGCCTTCTTCAGACTGAACAACGTCAAAGGCAGCATTAACAGCAGCAGCCTGTACCGGTGAAAGTGCGTTTGAGAATGTCTGTGTCGCACTGTAATATTTGAGATATTCAGCGGCAGCTTTGGTTTTGACGGCAATGAACCCGCCATTTGATGCAAATGTCTTGGAGAAACTTCCAATAATGATATCTGCGCCGTCAGTCATGTTCTGGAGGCCCAAATGTCCAAGGCCATCATCACCGATACAACCGAAATCATGTGCGCAATCAACCAGAAGTGAAGCATCATACTGTACGCACAGATCCTTCATTGCTGCGATGTCGGGTGTATCAGAATGCATTGAGAACAAGCTTTCCGTTACAACCAGAATTCCGTTTGTAGTGTCATTTTTCCGGATGCGTTGCAGACGGCGTTCAAGGCCTGTCAAATTTAGGTGGCCGTGAAAATGTATGTTTGAAGTGGAGGCTCGTGCACCTTCCTGCAAACACGAGTGAGCCAGAACATCCATGACGACATGGTCTTCCGGACGCACAAAACCCTGAATGGCCGCAAAACCGGCTGACCAGCCTGTCGGATAGAGGACGATTTCACGTCCGTTGATGAATTGCGAAATCCGCTTTTCGAGTTTTAGTGACTGTTTTGTATTGCCAAGCAGGGCTGCCGAACCTGCGCTGTGCACCCCATATTCCTGAATTGCTTCAATCGCAGCAGCCTTGATTTTGGGGTGAGAAGAAAGGCTCAGATAATCCTGGGAGGCGAAATTCACGCCGGAAATTTCAATCCCGGAATCGGTCTTTGCAGAACAATGTGTCTTTGGTGCAGAAGCTGTAGATCTTGCATAAGGCCACATATTGTGTTGCCTGCGCATGTCCTGCCATGTGTAAAAACCGTTTGCTCTTTCCAGCAAGTCTTTATCTTTAGGGCTGACATAATCGCGTAAGCTGCCCTCTAGTGCTTCAATAGGAAGTTTTGTTTCATTGTTCTGCATGATGATCCCCCTGAAAAGATCCTTTTTGGTTTCTGGTCTTCAAGATACAGGGAAACACTAAAATTCAAATTAAGCTGTAAGGTTTACAGTATATGAAGAAAAAGCGCTTGTTTTAGGTTTTGTGTAAAGGTTTCTGATTTTTCACATCGTAGTTAAATCAACGCAAAATTAACTCACACTGCTCATAATCGTGTTGTTTATGCAGGGCTTTTGCGGTGGAACATTTAAATGACAGGGCAAATTCTAAGGTAGCTCTACCAACTCCAACATTGGTAGGTGTTTCAAACGAAGAATTGCAAACCTCAAAAATGCAAATGATGCAGCGCATTGCACCGATTGCGGCGCTGTTACAAATTGCGTTTGGCGTTTGGTTCTCTTTGTCATACGCCAGCATAACCCATGTTTCCGGCCTTTTAGGGTT
>JBCCYR010000350.1:0-3619 GCA_039189355.1 Pseudomonadota bacterium | reverse complement strand
CGTCGGGCGCCGATCCCAAAACGTTCGAGATCGGCGATGAGGCGTATACGGGCGACGGCACGCTCTTCAACTCGGACTTCCTCGATGGGCTCACAGTCGCAGACGCCAAGAGCGCCATGGCGGACCGGCTCGAGGCGCAAGAAGTTGGCGGCGAGCCACAAGGCGTGCGCAAGACACAGTTCCGCCTGCGAGACTGGGGTATTTCCCGTCAGCGCTATTGGGGCTGTCCAATCCCGATCATCCACTGGATTTTTTGGCCCTGTCATATTCATAATCTACATCTTCGACCTCAAAATTCAGAATGACACCTCCCGCACGTCCGCGCCCTTCGGCAGGAATGGTTTCATGATCCTGCTGAAGTATCGCGAGGTTTACGCCTTCGTCTTCTGAGGATTGCAGGTGGGTATACCAGTCACTGTCAAACATGATTTTGAAACCGAAATTCTCAACATAAAAGGCTGTTGTCCCGGGGACATCTCCTGTCTGGATTACCGGATAATACTGCGTACATTTCATCGCTTGCTACCTCCCTTGCAATAACATACAATCTGTATGTAAATATCAAATAACATACAGGCTGTATGTATGCAAGAGCAAAATTCATTACGCCGTTCCAACAGGCAACGCACGCGGGAAACCAAGGCTGCATTACTCAAAGCTGCACGAAAGCTGTTTGTTGAAAAAGGCTATGCGGAGACCTCAACACCGGAAATTGTAAAGGCAGCAGGCATAACCCGCGGCGCACTTTACCATCACTACACAGACAAGGAAGACCTGTTTCGCGCGGTCCTGCACGCCGAACATGAAACGGTTGCAAAGGAGATAAAAAATTCCTCTACTCAAGAACAGGCGAACGCAATTGACGCACTCCTGCTCGGTAGCCACGGTTTCCTGAATGCGATGAATGACAAGGGGCGGGTCCGGCTCATGCTGCTGGACGGGCCTGCCGTGCTTGGACGTAGTAAACTCGACGAAATTGACCGCGAAACCTCTGCTGATGAATTGCGCATCGGGCTCCAAACGGCAATGGAAGCAGGTGAGATACGCACACTCCCGCTCAGCGAGCTAACGGCACAACTTTCTGCAATGTTTGACCGTGCAGCCCTTGCAATCGCTGATGGCGACAAGAAGGAAGACCACATGAAGGTTTTTGAAGCGATCTTTGAAAGCCTGAAAGTATAAACCCGGCAACTTGGCCGGGTTTAGTATACTAGCTGTCAAGGAAGCTCCGCAGCTTCCGTGATCTGCTCGGATGCTTGAGTTTCCGCAAGGCTTTCGCTTCAATCTGGCGAATCCGTTCGCGGGTCACGCTAAACTGCTGACCGACTTCTTCAAGCGTGTGGTCGGTGTTCATGCCGATGCCAAACCGCATGCGCAGCACGCGCTCTTCACGCGGTGTAAGCGAAGCCAGAACGCGCGTTGTGGTTTCGCGCAGGTTGGCCTGAATGGCTGCATCAATCGGCAGAACCGCATTCTTGTCCTCGATGAAATCGCCCAGATGCGAGTCTTCCTCGTCACCGATCGGCGTTTCGAGTGAAATCGGCTCCTTGGCGATCTTCATCACCTTGCGGACTTTCTCTAAAGGCATCTGGAGCTTGGCCGCCAACTCTTCCGGTGTCGGCTCGCGGCCGATCTCATGCAGCATCTGCCGCGAGGTACGCACGATCTTGTTGATTGTCTCGATCATGTGAACCGGAATACGGATCGTCCGGGCCTGATCCGCAATCGAGCGGGTGATTGCCTGCCGGATCCACCACGTTGCATAAGTCGAAAACTTGTAGCCGCGACGATACTCAAACTTGTCGACCGCCTTCATCAGACCGATATTGCCTTCCTGAATGAGATCAAGGAACTGCAAACCGCGGTTGGTGTATTTCTTGGCGATGGAAATCACGAGACGCAGGTTTGCCTCGACCATTTCCTTCTTCGCCTGCCGGGCTTCACGCTGGCCCTTCTGCACCTTGTGGACGATGCGGCGGAATTCGCTTGGCTGCAGACCGGTCTCACCGGCAAGCGCCTGGATTTCGCCACGGATTTCCTTGATCTGCTTGTTCTCGCCCTTGTTGAATTCTCTCCAACCATATGAGGAAAGATTGGCGATGCGGCGAATCCAGTTGGGATCAAGTTCGGAGCCCATGTATTCTTCAAGGAACACTTCCCGCGGAATGGCATAGGATTCAGCAAGGCGCAGCAGACGTCCTTCAAGGCTAAGCAGGTTCTTGTTGATGGCGTAAAGCTGCTCGATCAGAGCCTCAATCCGGTTGTTGTTCAGCGAAAGCGACTTGACCGACTTCACAATTGAATCATGCAGTTCCTTGTAACGCTTTTCCTGAGCCGGGGAGAGTTTCTTGTTGCCAAGCGCCTTTTCCACCAACTGGTCCTGCAGGCGGCGCAGCTTCTTGTATTCAGAAGCAATCGAGTTGAGTGTCTCAAAAACCTGAGGTTTCAGCTCCGCTTCCATGGCTGCAAGGGAAAGGCTTGCTTCCATGTCGTCGTCATCATCCTCGTCTTCGTCTTCCTCCTGGCCTTCAAGCACTTCGCCGGTCAGGGGATCAACCTGCTTTTCAGGCTTCTTTTCTTCCTCGGCCGGCTTTGCCTCTTCAGGCTGCACCGGAACAGCCGGGGCCTGTTTGGCTTCTGGCCCGACATAGGTTGCTTCAAGGTCGATGATGTCCCGCAGAAGGATATTGCCTTCGTTGAGTTCATCACGCCAGATGATTAGTGCCTGGAAGGTAAGTGGGTTTTCGCAAAGGCCTGCGATCATGGTCTCGCGGCCAGCCTCAATGCGTTTCGCAATTGCAATCTCACCCTCACGGGAAAGAAGCTCAACCGTACCCATTTCGCGCAGATACATCCGCACGGGATCATCGGTGCGGTCAGTCGGTTCGCGTTTCTTGGCGGTAGTGACTGCCTTTCCGGTCGTCTCAACGAGTTCGCCACCTTCGGCTTCCTCCTCAACCTCGTCTTCATCCACCACATTGATGCCCATGTCAGAGAGCATCGCCATCACATCTTCAATCTGTTCTGAGGACACTTGCTCGGATGGAAGAACAGAGTTGAGTTCATCCGTCGTCACAAAACCGCGTTTTTTCGCGGTTTTGATCATCTTCTTTACAGCAGCGTCGCTGAGGTCAAGAACCGGACCATCCTGGGTTTCTTGTGCCTTGTCTTCAACAACAGCGGTTTCTTCTTTTTTTGATTTTGTTTTTGTAGCCATGTGGCCTTTGTCTCCATCAGGACCGCGAGGACAATCTCACGACTGAATTTTTGTTCCCTTCACACCGCAGTTCCCCAAAATACGGGAAAGCTGCACCGAATCAGTTTTGGAAATTCACAAACATTGGGCTAACCGGACCTTGGTTAATCCGCCGTTAAGATTGCAAAAACAGGTGACCAATCAACCCGTTACCGCTTCTGGAGACATTCCCCTGCAATCCTGACGCTGTTTTCGTGAAATTCCTTTTCAGAATTGATTCCGGCTTCCTGGATCAAGGTCAAGCAAATTTAGACGACATGCCGTCCAAACCGGTTAAAATCCCTTCATCGGGCGACCGGAGGAGACGCCAAAACCGTCTATCAAGGCCTCGATCCCGTCAGACCGGGACAGTTCCTGTTGTAT
>JBCCYR010000349.1:0-3622 GCA_039189355.1 Pseudomonadota bacterium | reverse complement strand
GATTGGCCATTCTTGCGCCGCCCAGAACGAGGTCCACACCGGCCAACGCGCCATGGGCATGCACTTTATCGGTCATCAATGCATTGGCCTTGATGTCACGGTCATTCCACAGTGTGGCAGTAGGATGCGGGAGATCATCTGAAGATGGATGAACCGAGCAGTATTCCGTGTTCACAACTGCCCAACCACCCTCCGCCTTGACTTCCCGAAGGCCTGCGAGAATTCTTGGTCGTAGCGAGCCGCTACCGGTACAATGCGGTACCTGATAAAACCTGTTCTTGGCCGTAACCGGGCCGATTTTTACAGGCTCGAACAGAATGTCGTATCGGCTATCTCTCATGTTCGTTCACTTGCCCGCTTCATTGATTGCAGGGAACAGATGACGTGTATTCCTGAGCAGAAAAATGTTTTGGAAAAAGAAGCGCCAATGTGTTGAAACAGTCGTTGCGGCAGAGTTCCCGTTTTGACTCCGAAGGGTAAAGCATCATGGTGAGCCAGAGGCCATCAATGAGCGCCTCTATGGTTCTGGCAACCCTTTGTGCATCGAGGTTTTTGTATTTGCCTTCTGCAATGATTTCGGCACACAGCCGTTCGAGTTCCACAAACCGTTGCTGATCGAACTTGTTGTGAATTTTCAGGTAATTCGGCCGGTATTTTGCCTGTCCCCAGAACGCAAACCAGACTGCCAGTTTTTTTGGCGTACAGACCTTTTTGTCAAAGTCGGCTTCGATGATTTCCGCCATCCGTTTGGCGGGGTTTTTGCCACCTTTGTTCAGGCTATCGATCCAGAGCTCATAGTGTTCTTTGGCAAGATAGCCAAGCGTTGCATCATACAGGGCTTCCTTGCTGTCGAAGTGGTAATTTACCACGCCATGAGACAGTTTGGCCCTTTCGGTTACGTGCTTCAAAGTCGTGTCAGAAAAGCCGCGTTTTGAAATGGAATCGATTGCAGCCATGATCAACTGCTTGCGTCTCACATCGCGTGGAGCAGTGCGCTTGCCCTGCTGTTTGGTGCTTGGAACGGAAGCCATTATGTGGTTCTGTTCGCCAGTTGTTCGTCAATCATCTTGCGCCGTTCCTGACGGAACATGAGTATCGCTGCGATAGCTACACACACAGCAACTATCAGAATAATGATCGTTGCAAGTGCATTCACATCCGGTTTCAAGCCGGTTCTAATTCTTGAAAAAATTAGAATTGGTAACGTATCTGTACCAGGTCCTTTTACAAAACTTGCAATCACCAGATCATCCAGTGACAGTGTAAAGGCAAGCAACCAGCCAGCGATCATGCCCGGCGCTAGCTGGGGAAGGGTTATTGCCGTCAACACCTTGAAGGGTTTTGCCCCAAGATCAGCCGCCGCTTCTTCGAGATCTTGTCCCATACCGGTCAGGCGCGCCTGAACAATCACGGCCACGAAAGCGAGCGAAAACGTGATGTGGGCGATTGTTATCGTGGTAAATCCGCGGTCTGTTGGCCAGCCGATCATTTCCTTGAGTGAGATGAAGAAAACCAGAAGGGAGAGGCCTGTAATCACTTCCGGCATCACCAGTGGTGCGACCAGCATGCCGCCAAACAAGGTTCTACCCCGAAAACGGCCGAACCTCACCATGGCCAATCCTGCAAGCGTTCCTAAAAGGGTTGCGAAAGTGGCATTGACGATCGCAATCTGGAGGCTCAGGATCACCGCGCTCCAGACTTCTTCCGATTTCAACAGCACCTCATACCAGCGCAAGGACCAACCACCCCATACAGGCACAAGCTTTGAGTGATTGAAGGAATAAATGATCATCAAAATGATCGGTATGTAGAAGAATGCCATTCCCAGAAACAGCATTGTCGTCAGAAATCCAGAGCGTTTGCCATGCATGCCGTTACCCCTCCTCTGTCGCTTTGCCTTGGTAATACTGATAAATTGTCATCGGCAATACCAGCAGGAACAACAGAACGATCGCAACCGCTGATGCAAGCGGCCAATCTGGAAGATTGAAATCGTTGTAGAGCTGACGGCCGATCATCAAAACATTGCCGCCGCCAAGCAAGTCGGGAATCACGAATTCACCTGTTGCCGGGATAAATACGAGCAGTGAACCGGCAACGATGCCTGGCATGGTCAATGGTAGTGTAACTTTGAAAAACGTATTTGTTGGCTTCGAACCAAGATCAGCAGCCGCTTCGTTCAAACTGTTATCCAGCTTTTCCATGTTTGCATAAAGCGGCAATATCATGAACGGCAAATAAGTATATACGATTCCTATATAGACAGCGAATTCGGTGTATAGCATGCGGATTGGTTCATCGATAATACCGATATTAATCAACAGGTTGTTGATGGTTCCCTGATCAGCCAATAACCCCATCCACGCATACACTCTCAGCAGGAACGATGTCCAAAATGGCAAGATTACCGCAAACAGCAGCAGTTTCTTTGCAACAGGTCCTGATCGCACAATGCCATAGGCAATCGGGTAGCCGATCAAGAGACAAAAGAACGTGGAGGTGATCGAAATTTTCAGCGAATTTATATACGTTCGATAATACAGATCATCATCCCAGATGTAGGCAAAGTTTGTGAACACCAGGCGGATTGACATGATTTCATTGTCTATCCATTCGATCGTCTTGGTGAAGGGCGGGCTGGCAATCGCAAGCTCTGCAAGGCTGATCTTGGCCACAATGAAGAATGGAAACAGGAAGAATATCAAAAGCCAGGCATAGGGAATGAAGACAATGATTGACCGCCATCCCGACTGTATGCGCTGTGATATTTTCCCAAGGATGGTAGAGTCTGCCGTTTGAGGCCCTTCGAAGTTATCTTCTGACGCCACGCTCATGAGTTCAGCAACATTGCGCTAGACGGTTCCCAGTTCAGGTAAACCTTGTCTTCCCAGGTGATGCCATGGGTTCTTGTCTTGGGCCGGATCAGATTTGGCGCTGTTACTTCAATGATCTCGCCGCTTTCCAGGCGCACCTTGTAAATGGAACTGTCGCCAAGGTATCCGATATCATCGACCATACCGATCGCTTGATTGGGTCCTTTTTTCTTGGGTGGCGTAGTGCTCAGGTAAATCTTTTCTGGCCGCAGGCCCACCCAGATATCGCTGCCTGCCAGCACGGATTGGCCGTGGTCAATGTAGATTTCACCGAGATTGCTTGAAACCCGGACATGGTCGGCGCCGTCTTCGATGACCTTGCCTTCCAGTATGTTTGCTGAACCGATGAAGTCCGCGACAAAGCGGGTTTCAGGGAATTCATAAATCTCGGTAGGAGACCCGATTTGAACAAACTGCCCGGCATCCATGACGGCAATTCTCGTGGAAAGGCTCATGGCCTCGTCCTGGTCATGGGTCACAACTATAAAGGTAATCCCGACCTGGTCCTGAATGTTTGCAAGTTCGAACTGGGTTTGGGTCCGCAGTTTTTTGTCAAGCGCTGCAAGGGGTTCATCCAGTAACAGAAGTTTGGGCTCCTTCACCAGGGCGCGGGCAAGCCCCAACAATTGTCCGGTGGCCAAAGACAACGCGTGGCGCTTGCCCGCGCCCTGGTGAAGGAGCCCAAACTTCTGTTACTGGATGAACCCCTTGCAGCGCTTGACAAAAAACTGCGGACCCAAACCCAGTTC
>JBCCYR010000348.1:0-3651 GCA_039189355.1 Pseudomonadota bacterium | reverse complement strand
AAATCGGGAACCAAAGCTACGAGAAAGATTTCCGGGCCAAAGTCTGGTGGAAAAGGCAAATATGACCGGCTAATTGCGAAATATGCCAGACAGCACGGGGTACCTTATAAACTTGCACGTGCCGTTGTGCAGGTGGAAAGCACATTCCGTCCGCACGTCACAGGAGCAGCAGGAGAAATCGGCCTCATGCAGATCAAGCTCGCGACTGCCCGCGGCATGGGATACAAGGGGTCACGCAAGGCCCTCTACGATCCTGCTACCAATCTGTATTGGGGAATGAAATATCTCGGGCGTGCGCATCAACTTGCGAGCGGTTCGACCTGCGGTACAATTCTCAAATACAATGCCGGTCACGGGGCAGAGAGAATGAACAAGATCAGCGCGCGTTACTGTGGACGTGTCCAGCGTATTTTGGCTTGATGTATTCACCGGGAATGCGTGACGGATGCCGGGTTCAGGTTTGCGGCCAGTGCTCGTCTTTTAAATTATAGAGGAAATGGTCTGATTTAGGCCGTGCGATTTAATACATCGCTCAAGAACAGATCAACAGCCCTTGTAAGCTTGCCGTTTTCCGATCCCATGGCCCGGTCGATGGAAACGTGACTGTACTCGCGTTTGCCATCATAACGGTGAACCTCCATTCCGTCTCGTTCAAGTGCATCAGCAAACCGCTTTGATACACGGTCGCGCCTGAAACCGCCGGACCAGGCAACAAGTGTGGGTGGTTGGTCTTGCAGTCCTGTGTAGGAAATGGGGGACCATGCAGCCCACATTTTCCGGCGTGTGAACGGTGCTTTGTACAAGAGTGGCAACCGGCCACCATTGATTTTGGCAAGAAACGGCAAGTCATATGCGCGTGTATCATTGCATATCAGGGCTTTGACGGGCGGTGCTGCACCGGTAAGGGTTGCAAGTGAAGAGAGGTGGCAGCCTGCAGAATGTCCCATCAATGCAATCCGGTCAGGGTCAGCGCCAAGCCTGGACGCATTTGCATGAATCCAGTTAACTGCTGCAGCAACCTGTAATGTCTGGGTTTGTGCATTTGCAGCCGGGAAAAGCGTATAGCTGACTGACGCGAAGTGGTAGCCGTTACGCGTGAAATGGCCGGCCTTTGCACCCACCTGTCCACGGTTCCCCAGTGCCCAGGCTCCTCCGTGGACGTAAATCAATATGGGCGAATTTGGAGTATTGGTGCGGGCCGGATACCAGTCCAGCCGGTTAGGCCCGTAATTCAGTGTTTTCTTGCCTGCAGCGAAACTTTCAAACGGAAGCATGCCTGCAACTGAAGAGGCTGCAGCCATTTTAGCAAATTTACGTCTTGAAAGTTCAATCATGACACCCTGCCGTTACACGTCACTATACACAAAGTTGGATTATTTTCCGACAGTTTTGTTAAGACAGTGTTAAGGATGATCGCCCCCGGGGTCAGCGCTTTACCAGCTTGATGACAAACAGCAGTATTACGGCGCCTATTGTGGCACTGATGATTTGGCCCAAAATTCCGGCAACGGGAATAACGCCCGGCAACAGAAACCCGGCCACAATGGCGCCGAGGATGCCGACGATGATGTTGCCAATGAGGCCGAAGCCGCCGCCGGACATGATGTTGCCTGCAAGCCAGCCTGCTGCTGCACCTATGCCCAGAAAAATAAGAATTGCTACCGGATCCATGTCATTCCCCCTTCAGATATACAGAATCTGATCAAATTTTATATTGTTACGTAGGCATCAGCAATCCTGATCGTGATCAATCGAGGGTTTCCTATTTGCCAATTTTTGCTTAGGCTGGACTTTGCGGCGCTGTTTTGAACAACTCTTGGGGGTTTTTATGCCACGGACTACAGCCTTATTTTCGTTGATTGCCATTGGAGCGTTTTGTTTGGAAACCGTCGCACTGTCAGCGCCCGTTAACCCCGGATTTGCATTCAAGCAACCCGCCGAAAACAGCCTTGTACAAAAGGTTCACGGCTGTCATGCCAATATCCGCTACAACTATGTGGATGAGATTGGTGAAGAAGCGCGCCATCGTCACCGTGGCAACAGCTGCCGTGTGGAAATTATCGAATCCCACAGTAATAACAATCATTGCCACGCCGATGGCCGCAAGCATCATCACCGCAATGTTGGCAGCAAGGTGCACAGCCATGTGGGTAATTCGTGCCGTGTGGATGTCTGGAACCAGTCTGGCGGCTCTGGCAGTGGGCAGGGTTGCATCAAGGTCGGCCCGGTTCTGTTCTGTCCGTAAGTCCCGGCTGCTTGCTCATTGGTTCCTTAAGCATTATACCCGAGCGGCCAGTCGGCCGGGTGATTGCTGCTGCGAATTCCGAAAGGATGCAGTGGAGGAAAGTCCGGGCTCCATGGAAACACGATGCCGGATAACATCCGGCCGGGGAAACCCGAGGGAAAGTGCCACAGAAAGCAAACCGCCCGTCAGGGTAAGGGTGAAAGGGTGGGGTAAGAGCCCACCGCCGTGCCAGCAATGGGACGGGCAGGGTAAACCCCATCGGGAGCAAAACCGAATAGGGACAGCGCGAAGGCAACTTCAGGCCGGTTTCCGGGCCGGCTGTCCGGGTGGGTTGCGTTGAGGTGACGGGCGACCGTCATCCCAGATGAATGATCACCACGTCCTGGTTCGCCAGGGCCATACAGAACCCGGCTTACAGGCCGGCTGGCAGATAATCGACTTCAGGGATTTCATACCGTCGCAGTCATTGACATAAAATAAGCAAGCTTTTACTAATCATTACGTTACTTCAAGACTTTGTGTGGGAACAATATGGCTACATCCCCCGAGCATTTCAGATATGCAGATGCGTTGATTACATCTGCGATTAATGCTTATGGGTCGAAGGGGGACAAGGCAAAAAAACGGGACATGATTGCCGGGGCAACGCCTGCTGCCAGACGCAGTAGTGCCGCTGCAATCAAAAAAGACAAAATTCTCCGCCCGTCCAGACCGCCGTCATGGAATTCGGCAACTGCAATTGAGATCAACAAGCGCATACAGGATATTGTCTGGAAGGAAGTAACCAAGGCATACAAAAAAGCCAAACGGAAACGCACAGACGTTGATCCACTACTCTTTGGCGACGAGATATTGCCTGCTGCACTTTTCGGAGTTGCTGCGAAGAATCAAAACAGCCAGCAGGCACTGAGTAGAAGAAGCTTTGTTGGCGCAATTGTTCTTGGTGGTGTTGCTCTTACACTCCTCGATACGGATGCTGCTAATGCAGCGAACAATTCACTTGTCAGGGAAGTATCTCGCGATATCAAAAGTTACGTGAGAGGAAAATCTGCAGAGATCGAAGCAAGATTGGCTGCGGCTCTGAGGTAGTCCAACATCAAAAATTTCTTCAAATAGATGCGATCAGAGCATTTAACTGGCGTTATCAGAACTCGTCAGGATGCCTGTGAAGCCGGTCACTGCTATTGCCATTAGTACAGCGCCCAGTATTCTCTCGGCCAGTACCATAATGTATACAATCATGCCGATCGGAAACCCTTTTCCTGATTCATCTTCTTCATAGCTGATTACGGTTTTTGAGTTTGGTAACCAGTACCGCTCTTCACCCAAATCAATTAGCGGAATGAAGACGTCAGCTGAATAGACTATTGAATAGAAATCCGGGTAATTCTGTTCAACGACACTTT
>JBCCYR010000347.1:0-3664 GCA_039189355.1 Pseudomonadota bacterium | reverse complement strand
GGGCAACTTGCTGTTTTTCACGATCAACATTCTGCTGTTCTTCAAGTAAGCTTACACGCTTTTGGGTCTCTGAATACTTGGCGCTCAGGGACCGGAACTCACCTGTGAGTTTTTCTGATGCGTTTCTCAGTGTCAGATACTTGTTTTCGATATTCTCAAGCTCGATGATCTCAGTCTCGGCTTTTTCGAGATATTCTGACATTTGCCCAGACCGCAGAATGAGCATTTTCATGAGATTTGCGCAGTTTTCCATTTCAGATCTGTTATCTGCGTTGGACTGCTGCTTGCGCTGCAACTCAAGAACCCGTCCGGATTGTGCCTGGCTGGCTGTGTTGCCGGATTTGCGCGGCAAGGCTGCCTTGTTAAAATCGGACACGTTATTGGCCTGTTCGGTGAACTGCTGAGACAATTCTTCTGAAAGCGTCTCCTCAAGCTTTTTGTCTATTTCGGACGCGAGCAGCTGTTGCGAGATTTCCAGTTGCTTATCGGCTGCTGCCATAATCTCCGATAGATTGGTGCTCTTTGTATTATCCCCCGGCTCAGGCGATAATGACTGTTCAGCATTACCGTGATGCAATGTTAAGGGCTTAATCCTTGCTAGTTTACTCATAAGTGACCTCAAATGAAATTCTGCATTTCTTGCAAATTATCTAAAGTTTTAGAAAAATCACCCATAAGTTGCATTAATCATTAAAGTTAAGCTTGTTAGTCAACCTTTTAGATTATCTGGAAAACCGGATATTGACGATAATTCTCATCAAATTCTGCTTGATCATCTGCGTGTGACCGGGGTTTCGTCTGGTTTCACCAAACTGTGTTTGGGAGATATTCATGTGCGGTTCTATTCTCCACCAAACCGTTTGGAGAATTTTATGAAACGTCTTTTCATGCTTGTCGCGTCCGCTGTGCTTTGCGGTGCTCTGGTGTATCCGGTCTATGCAGAAGAAACTGATCCGCAATACGGCAATGAACCGGAAGTGCAGATCTTTGATGAAGAAAATATGACCTTTGAACGTCTTGTCGAAATAGGCAGGGCGCTGGACGAAAACGTCGAGGTGCAAGGAAAGGCCATGCGCCTTGTGGTTCAGGAAATCCCGATAACCGTGGTTACCGACCAAAAAGCAAACAGAATGCGGGCTTTTGTTCCCTTCAAGAACCTTGACGGAGTGGACGGCCAGACACTTTACAGAATGATGCAGGCCAATTTTGACAGCACACTTGACGCGCGTTATGCGATCGCGAAGGGGCATGTCGTCAGTGTATTCATTCACCCGCTGGCGGAGTTGAAGAAGGATCAGTTTATTGAAGGGTTGGGGCAGGTTGCAAATCTGGTTCTTACCTATGGCAACGCTTACACATCAGGAGCCATGACATTCGGGGGCGGCGACAGTCGTGATTTGCATCGCAAGCTCATCGATGAATTGCTCGAAAAAGGCGATGCGATCTGACCTTCGGGTGATTATGCCTTTGCTCCAGACGATTTAAGGATTGGACTGCTCCGCTGCCTCCGTGATTTGGCAAAATCACGGCTTAGCGCTTCAGCCGTAACTGACATTTCACTGGTTACCTTGTCACGGCCGCTCATTTTCGATTCATAAAGTGCATCATCTGCCCGCTTCAGCATATCCGAAAGCTGGTCGTTTTTCTGTCTTTGGGAAACCCCGAAACTCGCAGTGACGGAGACAGTTTTGCCTTCATGCGGGAATTTCATATCCTTTACTTCATGGCGGATTTCGACTGCCAATCGCGTTGAATCATGTAGAGATTTTCCCGGAACAAGCATCACAAACTCTTCACCACCGATCCTGGCAGCAACGCCATCCTTGCCTGCATGCTTTTCGAAAAGTCTGGCAAATTCTATGATGATCTTGTCTCCAAACCCATGTCCGTAATCATCATTGAGGGCTTTGAAATGATCAATGTCCGCAAGAATAAGACACAGCGGCTGTTGTTCTTCGTTGTCAAAAAACTTTTCCGCTCCGCTTTCAAAGCCTCTGCGGTTGAGAATGTTTGTCAGCGCATCCGTAACAGAGGTCTGCCGCATGTCATTGAAGATATCGCGGCTGAAAATCATGAGAAGCGTCATGGCCATTGAAACCGCACACACTGCGATACTCAGATGGAGTGTTATCAGAAACATCTCCTTGCTGTAATTTTCTTGTGTCAGTGGCTCGCCGGCCATCAGGGCAATTGCACTCGGTCGGGCGATATTCTGTATGATGCTGATGATGCAGATGACAAACAGCACCTTGTCGAGTGACGTTTTCAAGTGTTTGTGAATGCCATAAATACCAGCCGAGAAAATGATCGCAGTGCCGAAATTGGCGCTGAATGAGCCAAGCCAGAAGTTTTCAATGTACATGAAATAGCTGTAAATCGCGATATGGATGAACAGACAGCCGATCAAAATCCCGGTCTTGAGTTTGCCGGAGTAATGTAACTGGATACCGCAGGCAAGAATTGCAGTTCCGGTGGCGTAAATCATGACAACCCATATATCCCCCCAAAATACGGGCAATGAGTCGTGTACAATGTCGAATAAAAACGCTGATACAGCAAAGAGATAAGCAGTGGCGACGAGAAATACGGGCTGACTGGGCCGGGTTTTGTGAATTGCCACGAAACCTACAGCAAATATGAGAAACACCAGCGGATTCAGGAGCTGAAAATATACATCCATAAATCTAGTTGCCCCAGTGTTCTCTTTAGTCCAATCTGAACCCAAATAAATTAACTGTAATGCACTCCTGATAATAACAATGCAGGATTCTTAATATTTCGCAAAGTAAAAAACTATAATCCTCTCGGGACTTTGCGCCATGCAAGTTCGTTTTGCCCGTTCAATTTTCCGACTTCATACAATTCCCGCATGTATACTGGGTCGAACAGTTCTTCTGGCTTGGCGTCAAAGTCGTCCGGTATTTCGGTGTAATTGAAGTCAATATTGTGGTTTTGGGCGTAATTATACAGCCTCAAGGCATCGCCCGCGGTTTGTTGCTTGATGAGTGTATCTATGGAGCGGGATGCAATCCTGATGGTGCTGGCCCGCACAATTTCACGTTTTGGTGAGAGGTTTGAATTAATGACAACAAACAGCCTGCGTTTGAGTTTTACTTTGCGATTGTCGATTTCGTTTACATTGACATGAACCGGAACCAGAATTGCATTGTCTGTTGTGCCGCCGTCCACATGCAGTTCCTGTCCGCTGGCGCCTGCTGCTTCCACGTTGATCAATACCGGAGGGAATGCGCCGGGAATTGAAATTGAAGCCAAGATTACTTGCCTGAACAGCTCCAATGCTTTCTCGTCGCCGCGTTTGGCTATTTCACCCATGTTCCAGATGACCGGTCGCTGGGCATCAAGATTGGTTGTTCCGATCAGCAGGTAGCGGCCGGTATCGTATTCAGCAGCAACTTCGCGCAGAAACTGGGGAGTAATATACTTTGCAATAAGTCCTGCGAGCGGTTTTGAATCTGCGACCGATGAACCTCCCAGAAGGCCTCCAAGTCCAATCGTGCGCACCAGGTCTTTTGTTGAATATGTCGTGTAAAACTCTGTCAGGAAGCGGTCGTATTTCGGTCCCATAAATGCAAACGGCGCTATGATTGCACCGGTACTGACACCGGTTACGATGGAAAATTCCGGCCGTTTTCCGGATTCTGTC
>JBCCYR010000346.1:0-3668 GCA_039189355.1 Pseudomonadota bacterium | reverse complement strand
TTTCTGATTGGCGAAAACATGACTGGCGGATATGGGGGAGCAGACATCCTCCACAATTGCACAATCGGGGTTGAAAAAGGCGAGATAGCCGTTGTTGTCGGCCCCAATGGTGCGGGGAAATCCACCGCAATGAAAGCCGTGTTCGGTATGCTCAATATCCGGGAAGGCAAAGTGTTGATGGATGGAGAGGAAATAACCTCCCTCACGCCACAGGCCCGGGTGCAGAAAGGCATGGGGTTTGTGCCGCAAACCAGCAATGTGTTTACGTCGATGACGGTTGAAGAGAATCTGGAGATGGGCGCTTTCATCCGGGAAGATGACATTTCCGGAACCATGGAGCAGGTTTATGAGCTGTTTCCGATCCTGAAAGAAAAACGCCTTCAACCCGCTGGCGAACTCTCTGGCGGCCAGCGCCAGCAAGTCGACGTTGGCCGGGCCCTCATGACCCAGCCCAAAGTACTAATGCTGGATGAACCGACGGCCGGTGTTTCACCGATTGTCATGGATGAACTGTTTGACCGCATCATCGAAATCGCAAAGACAGGAATTGCCATTTTGATGGTGGAACAGAATGCCAAACAGGCACTCAATATTGCTGACAAGGGATATGTTTTGGTGCAAGGCCGCAACCGTTATACGGATACCGGTGAAGCCTTGATGGCTGATCCTGAAGTCCGCAAGGCGTTTTTGGGAGGATAGGCGGAATGGATATTCTCAATGCCTTTGTACTGCTTGCAAACTTTGTCCTAATTCCTGGACTGACCTATGGATGCCAGCTGGCGCTGGGTGCGCTTGGGGTTACGTTGATTTACGGCATTCTGCGGTTTTCAAACTTCGCGCATGGTGAGTCGATGGCTTTTGGCACCATGGCGACCATCCTGTTTACATGGGCGCTCCAGAGTTGGGGAATCTCCCTTGGTCCTTTGCCGACCGCACTGCTCGCCTTGCCAGTGGGAATTCTTGGTGCGGTTTTTCTTTTGCTCACAACAGACAAGGTTGTTTACAAATTTTATCGTACGCAAAAGTCCACGCCGGTGATATTTCTGATCGCGTCCCTTGGCGTGATGTTTTTCTACAACGGTCTTATCCGGTTTATCATCGGGCCGGATGACCGGATCTTCACGGATGGTTCACGCTTCATCATAACAGCCCGCGAGTTCAGGGAAATGACGGGACTTGAGCAAGGTCTTGCCATCAAGATGACCCAGGGAATAACGGTTGCCATAACGATTATCTGTGTGGCAGCGCTGTTCTGGTTTTTGACCAAGACACGAACCGGAAAGTCCATGCGTGCCTATTCCGACAATGAGGATTTGGCTTTGCTTTCAGGCATCAATCCGGATCGTGTTGTGATGATCGCCTGGATACTGACTGCTGCGCTGGCAACCATTGCCGGTACACTCTACGGGCTGGACAAGAGCTTCAAGCCGTTTACCTATCTGCAAATTCTGCTTCCGATATTTGCTTCGGCAATCGTGGGTGGCCTGGGCAGTCCGCTGGGCGCGATTGCCGGTGGCTTTGTCATTGCCTTTTCCGAAGTTTTTGTCACTTACGCATTCAAGCGGTTTCTGGGGTATCTGCTGCCTGAACAGTGGGCACCGGATGGCCTCGTACAGTTGCTTTCGACCGATTACAAATTCGCAGTTTCGTTTGCGATCCTGATCATTGTACTGCTTGTCAGGCCGACAGGAATATTCCGGGGGCAAACCGCATGACCATCAACCTGCGAAATGTTTCGATGTTTGCCCTCATGGCATTCCTGTTTGTCATTGTTGGCGTTTTCCAAAGCTGGTCAGTTTCACTAGCAATACTCAACCTGTGTTTGATCTCTGCAATCATGTCTCTGGGCGTTAACATCCAGTGGGGATATGCGGGTTTGCTGAACGTTGGCGTTATGGGGTTTGCGGCTCTTGGAGGGCTGGCGGCGATACTTGTATCCGCGCCACCTGTGCCGGATGCCTGGTCTGCCGGAGGGCATCTAATATTGCTGGCCGTACTTTGTATGGCCATTACCATTACCGCGATCGTGTTCATTTATTTTAGAACGGGCGGGTTGCGACGTGTCTGGGCAATTACCGCGGTTGGTATTGTAGGTTATTTTTGCGCCCGATACTTTTTTGATCCGGGTGTTGCCGCGATAGAGCGTGTCGATTCCGCAGCGACCGGTTTTCTTGGCGGTCTCGGAATGCCGATCATATTTTCCTGGCTTGTGGGTGGTTTGTTTGCGGCAGGTGCCGCCTGGCTTGTGGGCAAGATTTCGCTCGGGTTGAGGTCTGACTACCTTGCAATTGCAACCCTCGGGATTTCGGAAATCATTGTCGCCATGCTCAAGTTCGAGGATTGGCTGACCCGGGGCGTTAAAAACGTCATCGGCCTGCCGCGCCCGGTTCCCTATGAAGTGGACTTGCAAAAATCACCCTATTTCCAGCAACTGGCGGCAGACTGGGGCATGTCGGTTGTTGATCTGTCCTCACTTGTCGTCAAGCTCTGCTATGCAGGATTGTTTGCTGTCGTTCTTCTTGTAATTCTTTACCTTTCCGAAAAAGCCCTGAACTCTCCATGGGGCCGGATGATGCGTGCAGTCCGTGACAATGAAACCGCCGCAGAAGCCATGGGCAAGGATGTAAAGGGGCGCCACCTGCAGGTGTTTGTGCTTGGTTCCGCCGTCGTGGGTATTGCAGGTGCCATGCTGACAACGCTTGATGGTCAGTTTACCCCTTCTTCTTACCAGCCCTTGCGGTTTACCTTCCTGATTTGGGTCATGGTGATTGTTGGTGGCTCCGGCAACAACTGGGGCGCTGTGCTTGGCGGATTTGTCATATGGTTCTTTTGGGTGGAAGCCGAGCCGCTTGGATTGTGGCTGATGGATGTGATCACTTCCGGCATGGCAGAAGACAGTCCATTGCGTGCACACCTTCTGAACTCAGCGGCGCATATGCGCCTGATGACCATGGGAGTAATTCTCCTGCTTGTGTTGCGGTTCACGCCAAGAGGGTTGATTCCCGAGCGGTGAAGGCTGTGGTCCGCAATAACAGAATGATGGTTGTAACCAGAAACAACATCGTTGGCCGTTAAATTATGAATGCCTTGTTTGGAAGCGGCTTTTTAATGCGATTTTGAGGCTTGTACAGTGGCTGTGTTTCTGTAATGTCGCGCCAAATTTTCCTGCCTGTCTGGGGTGCGCAATCATGTTTTCAGTCTTTCCAAATGCCCGTTTGAAACCTTCGCCATTTTATGAGTCAGCGGTTGCTGAAGGCATGACTTCTGCCTCGATTTACAACCAGATGATCCTTCCGACTTCGTTTGGTGATCCTGAGGCAGAGTATTGGCGCATTATCAATGGCGTTTCTCAATGGGATGTCGGGGTGGAAAGACAGGTTCAATTAAAGGGCCCGGATGCCGGAAAGCTTGCACAAATCCTGTCTCCGCGTGATCTTTCCAAATGCAAGGTGGGTCAAGGCAAGTATGTACCACTTTGCAATCACAAGGGCACGCTTATCAATGACCCGATACTGCTCAAGCTTGCAGAAGACCTTTACTGGTTCTCGATAGCAGACAGCGATATGTGGCTCTGGGCGCGCGCGATTGGGGCAGAACGCGGCCTGGATGTTGAAGTCAGCGACCCGGATGTTGCTCCTATGTCAGGGTTAACAGGCCGTCAGCGCAAC
>JBCCYR010000345.1:0-3676 GCA_039189355.1 Pseudomonadota bacterium | reverse complement strand
ATTCAATCCTGACAAATACTTGTCACTGTTAGCAAAGCCCATCTCGGGAAAATTACCGGTGCGATCATCCACTGGAACAATTCCTAGTTGTAAGAACGATTAAAAGAATCCAACAAAAGCTTGCATCGCCTAAACATTATCAGCCTTTAGCTTGTCAAGATGTTTGGGCGCACAAAGTGTTGAAGCTACGTTTAGGGCTTCAAGCGCACCCCCAGCTGTAGCGTCGATACCGACAGCACTCAATAACCTGTTGTTTCTCAAAAACGAAGAACCACCAGCCATGATCTTTATGTTCTTATTAATGGAATATTTTCGAACCACAGCCGCCAGCGCTTTGCATGTATCAACACTTTCACTGCAAGCGACAGAAAATCCCACTATATCGAAAAGATTTTCAGAAACCCTGTTTATCAAGTCGCTTCTGCTCACATCAAACTCTATTTCGACAATCCAGCCGCTGTTCCGAAAAAATGATTCAAGAACCGAGATACCAAATATGTGGGTGTCACCCGGCATTGTCGTCAGCAGAATGGAGCGCCCCTCTTCCGAAGATACCACCAACTCCCGAGCTAAATGCTTATCCAGATGACGCAATACCTGATGAAGCGCAGCCATGCCAATCGTCACCTCTGCGAATGACACATTGTCCTTGCACCATAAATCACCAAGATAGCGAGCAGAGTCACAAAGCAAGCTGATTACAAGAATAGGCGCAGAACAACCATGCGATATGTGACTCTCAACAATCTTCAACGAGCTGGCCACATCATTCATCATCAGAAATTCCGAGAATGCAATGATATCGGATTCCTCGAAACGATAGTTCTGCAACTCGTCAATCGCATGAATATCTTGTTGGGATTTCATACCCGATTTTTCAATCAAATCCGGCAATATTCTTTCCCTTATCAAATCGGCTAAAATCCGATCCTTTTTGATGGGCTGTGTAGAGCCTGCCATAATCCCTCCAGTGCGACAGTAGCAACGCCACCACTTGGATTTCATTCAAGGCCGAAGAAACGGGGTTGCAGATGCAATTTTACTGCGCGATTTCAATCATTATGGTGACAATTTTGTTGAACGTCAACTTTTCTTGACTTTCTTATCCAGATGACATTACAATTTTTATTGTCAAATATTTTTGACATTGCATAAATGTCTGGAGGGAAAAAGGCGTCGAACAAAAGCAGTTTGCTCAGGACACGTCAAAAACACAAATGATATTGTACACCCCAAAACAACGGAAACTTCGGGATGAATCCATCTGGACGATCGTACAGGGTATATTGGCGCCGGTTCAATTCGTTGTATTTTTGATCTCACTTGCGCTTGTTGTAAGAACCCTTCTTACCGGAGCGGGTTATGAACTTGCAACTGCTTCAATCGTGCTCAAGACACTGATTCTGTATGCAATTATGATAACCGGCTCCATTTGGGAGAAGGTTGTCTTCGGGAAATATCTCTTTGCTGAGGCGTTTTTCTGGGAAGATGTTTTTTCAATAGCTGTTCTGGCACTGCACACGCTTTATCTTTTCGGTCTTTTGCTGACAGACTGGAGTGCAACGACCCTTCTTTGGGTCGCACTGGCAGCTTATGCTGCATATGTAATTAACGCCGCACAATTCCTCGTTAAGCTGCGAAAAGCGCGCCTTGAGGCTGCAAATTCTACAGCAGCAATTGCCAACCGGTCAGAACTTTATCCACAAGCAACGCAGTTGAGCGCAACACGTGGAGTCGGCACATGAGCGTGTCACCTCAAAATATCGAGTTATCAGTGCCGATTCCCTGTCGTGATATCTCAGTTGTCAGAGAGCGCGGCCAACATGAAGTCTTCTGCGGCTTGACCGGGATTATGTGGCTTCATCGAAAGATACAGGATGCATTTTTCTTGATTGTGGGGTCAAGGACTTGCGCCCACCTTATGCAATCTGCTGCAGGTGTAATGATCTTTGCCGAGCCCCGGTTTGGCACTGCAATCATGGAAGAAAAGGACCTTGCTGGCCTTGCTGACATGCATGACGAACTTGACCATATAGTCGAGCGTCTGCTTGAGCGTCGTCCGGAGATTCGTCTGCTGTTCCTGGTTGGATCATGTCCTTCAGAAGTTATCAAATTGGACTTGGCGCGCGCTGCGACAAGACTTTCGGCAAAATTCAATCCAAAGGTGAGAATCTTAAACTATTCGGGTAGCGGTATCGAAACCACGTTTACCCAGGGTGAAGATGCATGCCTCGCCTCGCTGGTTCCAACATTACCTCCTGAACCCCAGAACGCTCCGGTTAATCTAATGGTAGTCGGCACACTCGCAGACGTCGTTGAAGACCAGTTTGCGAGAATGTTTGATGCTATGGGGATTGGTAATGTTCGCTTCTTTCCTGCTCGACTTGCAGACGATATGCCAACAGTGGGCCCAAACACCGCTTTCATTCTTGCCCAGCCTTTCCTGACAGAGACTGCAAATGCACTAATCCGACGTGGTGGAAAACACCTTCAGGCTCCGTTTCCACTCGGGGCTGAAGGCACAACTGACTGGCTGAGAGTAATTGCAAACACGTTCGATATTGATGATGCAACGTTTGACGCAGCAACTGGAAAAGCAAGAAAACGCGCGGAACGTGCAGTCCAACTACATCGTGACAAACTGTGCGGACAAACTGTGTTTTTCTTTCCGGATTCGCAGCTTGAAATTCCGCTAGCACGTTTCCTGGGTGATGAACTTGGCATGGTCGCCCTGGAAGTTGGCACTCCCTATCTCAACCGGCAAATTTTGGCGCATGAGGTTAATGCCCTGCCTGAACATGTGACAATCAGCGAGGGACAAGATGTCGACTTACAACTGAAGCGCTGCAGGAAGGAGAAACCGGATCTTGTAGTGTGCGGGCTGGGGCTTGCGAATCCACTCGAGATGGAAGGAATTACAACCAAGTGGTCAATCGAATTGGTGTTCACTCCAATCCAAGGTTATGAGCAAGCCGGTGACCTCGCAGAACTGTTCGCACGTCCCCTCAATCGAAAAACGAGGCTGGCAGTCTGATGCAGTTGACACTTTGGACATATGAAGGCCCACCGCATGTAGGCGCCATGCGCATCGCAACTGCGATGACCGACCTGCATTATGTATTGCACGCACCGCAAGGCGACACTTACGCGGACCTATTGTTCACCATGATCGAACGTCGGACCAAGCGCCCGCCGGTAACTTATACTACATTTCAGGCAAGGGATCTTGGCGGCGATACAAGCCAGCTGTTTATGGACGCAGCGCGCAAAGCGCAGCAGGATTTTGAACCAGCCGCCATGATTGTCGGTGCTTCCTGTACCGGTGAGCTTATACAGGATGATCCCGGGGGGTTATCAAAAACGCTCGGGCTTCCGATTCCAGTCATTCCACTTGAGTTACCATCATACTCCAAAAAGGAAAATTGGGGCGCTTCCGAAACCTTGTACCAGATTGTCAGATGTTTGGCGCCTCAAGGACCCGAGAAAGTCGCCGCGGAGACAAAGTCATGCAATATTATCGGTCCTACAGCACTGGGTTTCAGGCATCGGGATGATGTCCGTGAAATCGTTGCACTGCTTGAGCGGCTGGGAATTTCAGTCAATGTCGTCGCACCATTGGATGCGAACGTCAACGACATCCTTCATCTCAAGCAGGCCGATTTCAATGTCTGCCTTT
>JBCCYR010000344.1:0-3679 GCA_039189355.1 Pseudomonadota bacterium | reverse complement strand
GTCCGGCCGTCTTTTGATGCACGGTGCATCCAAGAACATTCCTGTCACCATCATGGAAAACGTGTCACGGCCTGATCAAAAAATTACCGTATCGTCACTTGGTCAGCTGGTGAAAGATGCTGAAACGGTGGGGACAGACGGTCCTGTAATACTCATGCTTGGACTGGAACCCCGTGAAGCGCTTTCCGCTGCCCGTTTGAACAAAGATGAAATTGCAAACCTTGGATCCTTTTACTGATGGCCCGTGCATTTGTACCCAAAGTTGTCACCGCGAATGATTTGCTGGAAGGCGATGTCATTTACCTGATGTCCGATGGAAGCTGGACGCGCAGGCATGATGAAGCGGAGCTATACGAAGATGAAGCTTTAGCCAATGAAGCGTTGGCCAAGGCGCAGAAACAGGCACATCGTCTGGTTGGCGCTTATCTTGCTGACGCGCAAGTTGGTGAAAACGGCAAGCCGGAGCCAACCCATTTCCGCGAAGCGTTCCGCACGCGCGGTCCTTCAAACTATCCTGATCACGGCAAACAGGCGGAGCTTTAAGCAATGTATCAATACAATCAGTTCGATCACGATTTTGTCCGCAATCGTGTAAACCAGTTTCGTGCCCAGGTGGAGCGTCGTCTGGATGGTTCACTGACAGAAGATGAATTCAAACCGCTTCGCCTCATGAACGGTCTTTATCTGCAATTGCACGCTTACATGCTGCGCGTCGCAATTCCTTACGGCACACTGAACAGCCGCAAAATGCGCCAGCTCGCCTATCTGGCTGACAAGTGGGACAAGGGTTACGGCCATTTCACAACCCGGCAAAACATCCAGTACAACTGGCCTAAACTGAAAGATGTTCCAGACATGCTGGATGCACTCGCAGACGTCGAAATGCATGCAATCCAGACTTCCGGGAACTGCATCCGAAATGTGACTGCGGATCACTTTGCAGGTGCCGCTGCTGATGAAATTGAAGACCCGCGTCCAACTGCGGAACTGCTCCGCCAATGGTCAACAGATCATCCGGAATTCCAGTTCCTGCCCCGCAAGTTCAAGATTGCAATTACGGGTGCTCCCAATGACCGTGCGGTTACAAAGGCACATGACATCGGCATCCGTATGGTGCGCAATGACAAGAATGAGCCGGGCTACGAGATTATTGTCGGAGGTGGTCTTGGCCGTACCCCGATGATCGGCAAGACTGTTCGTGAATTTCTGCCAAAGGCTGACCTCCTGCCTTATCTGGAGGCCATCCTGCAGGTTTATAACCTGAATGGCCGCCGGGACAACAAATACAAGGCCCGCATCAAGATACTTGTCCATGAGACCGGCGTTGAACAACTGACTGCGATGATTGAAGAGGCTTTCGAAACCCAGAAAGCCTATCACCAGGCACCTCCCGCAGAGATGGTTGAAGCGATAGAAGCCCAGTTCACTCCACCGGAGTTTGACAAAAACCCAGTAGATGAAGCCAAGCTGAGCAAAGTTGTCGGTGCTGATCCGCTTCTGCGTTCTTTCATGGAAACCAATGTGCATGACCATCGCGAGCCGACCCATGCAATTGTCACGATTTCCCTGAAACCGATTGGCGGAACACCGGGCGATGCAACCGGTGAACAGATGCGCGTCATGGCAAGTCTTGCTGAAGCGTATGGCTACGATGAATTGCGCATTAGCCATGAGCAGAATGTAATTCTGCCGCATGTCCACCGTGATGATTTGCCTGAGATTTTCAAGGTATTGAAAGACGCCGGGCTTGCTACAGCCAATGTTGGTCTGCTGTCTGACATCATAGCGTGTCCCGGAATGGATTATTGCGCACTCGCAACCGCCCGTTCCATTCCCGTGGCGCAAGAGCTTTCGAATGCATTTGAAGACCTGAAAGAGCAGAAAGATATTGGTCCGCTCAAGATCAAGATTTCTGGTTGCATCAATGCTTGTGGTCATCACCATGTCGGACATATCGGCATTCTGGGCCTCGACAAGGCAGGTGTGGAAAGCTACCAGATCACACTCGGTGGAGATGGGACTGAAACGGCTGCGATTGGTGAGCGCACAGGACCGGGCTTCTCATATGAAGAAATTGTTCCTGCCATTGAACGCATCATCGGCCGCTATCTCGAAATTCGCGAAAGCGATGAAGAGGAATTCCTTGAAACCTATCGCCGGACGGGTGCTGATCCTTTCAAGGATGCGCTTTACTCCGATGAAAAAGAAGCTGCTTAAGGAGAAAAACCATGTCGGTCATCGTTCGCGACAGCGGCTTTGAAAAAGATACCTGGGAAGCAGAAGGCGGTCTGTTCATTGATCTTGAAAAATACGGGCAGGACCTTGCTGAACGTTCTGCAGAAAACACCTGTATCGACATTCCCAATGATGTCGCTATAGAGAGCCTGAAAGGCTTGTTCGGGAATGCTGCGATGATCCGTATTCCGTTTCCCTCTTTTGCGGATGGTCGCGGTTTCAGTCTTGCAAAACAACTGCGTCAACACGGTTACGAAGGCCGGTTGCGTGCAGTTGGCCATGTCATTGCTGATCAGTATGGTTTTGCGCGGACATGCGGGTTTGATGAAGTTGAAATCGACTTTGCACTGGCCGGGCGGCAACCGGAAGACCAGTGGTTGGCACGCGCTCCAAAGCAGGATCTCTCTTATCAGAACAAATGGCTGAGTGAGCGAGAATTGCGCAACAATTGATCCAGATCATTTAATTTTTTTGACAAAATATCCATACAGCCTATTAAAGGTGACCTTCCCATGAATGACCAGAGTTTAGCTACCAAAACAGTGGAAACCACAAACCGCCATCCCGACGCACAGGAAGTTACTGCTGTCCGCCATTATACGGACCGCCTGTTTTCATTCCGACTTACCCGCCCGCAATCCCTGCGCTTTCGGTCGGGTGAATTTGTCATGATCGGTCTTGAAGGTGACAACGGCAAACCGTTGCTGCGGGCTTATTCCATTGCCTCTCCTTCCTGGGATGATGAACTGGAGTTTTATTCAATCAAGGTCCCCGATGGTCCCCTGACGTCAAGGCTGCAGAACATTCAGGTGGGCGATCATGTGATTCTGCGTCCAAAGCCCGTGGGAACGCTTGTGCTGGATGCACTTGTTCCGGGCAAACGTCTCTTCATGCTTGCAACGGGAACCGGTTTCGCGCCGTTTGCTTCGCTTGTTCGTGACCCCGAAACCTATGAAAAGTTTGATGAAGTGATCGTAACACACACCTGCCGTGATGTTGCAGAACTCGATTACAGCAAGGAACTGATAGCCGGACTTGCGGATGATCCGCTCATCGGGGAGTTTGTTGAAGGGAAACTGAAATACTACCCGACTACGACACGTGAAGAGTCTGGAAACATGGGCCGTATCACGCATCTCATTGAATCCGGCAAGGTCTTCGGGGATCTGGGTATTGAACCACTTAACCCGGAAACCGATCGCGCAATGCTCTGCGGCTCAATGGGTTTCAATACCGATGTTCGTGCAATCCTTGAAGCAAAAGGCTTTGAAGAGGGAGCCAACTCGAAGCCAGCTACTTTCGTGCTCGAGAAAGCATTTGTTGGCGAGTAAAACTTCTGTCGTTTTGAAGACAGGAAGTCTTTTGAAGCCCTGTTAGGCGTGAATGCCAGCAAAACATGTCTCCTGATATAAATCATGGGTACCTGTCTTACGGTCGTTTAGGT
>JBCCYR010000343.1:0-3682 GCA_039189355.1 Pseudomonadota bacterium | reverse complement strand
TTGGGTTTGAACTCGCTCATGATGCGTGACCATAACAGCCGGGCTGCGCGCAGTTTTGCTGCCTCCATGAAGAAGTTCATGCCGATACAGAAGAAAAAGGAAAGCCGGCCAGCAAACGCATCCACATCCATGCCTTTTGCAAGTGCTGCCCGGACATATTCACGGCCATCCGCGAGCGTGTAGGCAAGTTCCTGCACCAGATTCGAGCCTGCTTCCTGCATGTGGTAGCCGGAAATGGAGATCGAATTGAATTTTGGCATTTCATTGGCAGTGTATTCGATAATATCCGCCACAATCCGCATCGAAGGCTCTGGCGGATAGATATAGGTGTTGCGCACCATGAATTCTTTCAGAATATCATTCTGGATCGTGCCCGAGAGTTTTGAACGGTCCACGCCTTGCTCTTCACCGGCAACAATGAAAGCCGCCATGACCGGGATGACTGCACCGTTCATGGTCATGGAAACAGACATTTCATCAAGCGGAATGCCGTCAAACAGGATTTTCATATCTTCGACGGAATCAATTGCCACGCCAGCCTTTCCTACATCGCCGACAACGCGGGGATGGTCGGAGTCATACCCCCGGTGTGTTGCAAGGTCGAAAGCGACTGATAGGCCCTTCTGTCCGGCAGCCAGGTTTTTGCGGTAAAAGGCATTGGATTCCTCAGCAGTCGAAAAACCTGCATATTGCCGTATTGTCCAAGGCCTGCCAGCATACATTGTTGCCTTGGGTCCGCGCAGGAACGGCTCAAAGCCCGGCAGTGAATCAATGTGTTCAATGCCCTCCAGGTCTTCCGCCGTGTAGACCGGCTGCACGGGGATGCCCTCCGGCGTTTGCCAGACAAGGTTTTCCGGGTCGCCACCCTTCATTTCCCTTGAAGCAAGATCTAGCCAGTCACGTTTTGTCGGTTTACCCATTTTAAAAGCCCGAGTTACTGTCCTGCATTTCTGGGAACACTATATATCCTGCGAACGGAGATGTCATGAACACAGTATTGAACTTAGGTAGTGCAATTTTGCTGGGAGCGTCCAGTCCAGTCACAGCGGGTGATTTAGAACAATATCAATGGAAGAACAGGCTTGTTCTGGTGTTTGCAGACTCGCAGACAGACGAGAAGTTAAGAAAGCAGATTGATTTTCTTGCAGCAGGGCAAGCAGAACTCTCCGAGCGGGATATTGTCATTATTCAGAATACCGAACCTGATGATACAAGTGATATGCGTAAAAGGTTCAATCCTACTGGCTTTCTGTTTGTCCTCATCGGAAAGGATGGCAGTGCAAAACTCAAGAGCACCACTCCGATAGAAATCAGTGATCTGACCGGACTTATCGACACCATGCCCATGCGCCTGCAGGAAATGGGTGACCAGAACCAAAACTAGTCCCGGAACTCTTCCCGCCCCGGAATCCGCCCGAAGGCGATTTTTGCACCGGTGTAAGGCGTTATCTCTTTTGGTTTCTCTCCGTAAATGATCGTGTCCTGGCCATAGCGCTGGTTGAGTGCGTCAACAGCTGCACACAGTTTTTCACGTCCCGTGCTGAGGCCAGAACCGGGCCTTGTTTCAAACAGGTCCGCCGTGTGCTGGTTCTGGTCTGTCAATCCACCCAGCATCACGCCAACCGATCCCGGCTTTTCTACCGAGAGTTCTGGCCAAAGCTGCGAAAAATGATGCAGCAGGTCAAATGTGTCCTGTGTAGCGGGAATGGTCTGCGAAATGCTGCGCTTGTTGCCTTCTACATCTTTGCAGGAGAGGTAAAGATGGTTTGTGAAGAACATGCCCCGGCGCAGGCGGGTTGCAGCCTTGATCAACAATCTGCGGGCGACAAGCCGTGCGCCATTTGCTGTGCGATTGCCGGAGGACAATATCTGTCCGTGGCCGAGCGAATGCGGGCTGGTCACCGGATCGGGAATGTCGTGGCCATGCAGGGCAAGGATAAACCGCTCGCCATTGACGCTGTTCCAGAGTTTGCGCCCGTGTTTGGGCTGAAGTTTGTAAAGTTCACCAATGTCGGTAATGCCGGCATTGATTAGCCGCTTTTCCATGCGCTTGCCGATGCCGGGCAGGGCTGACAGTTCAAAATTTCTCAATTTGTCAGGCATGACTTCAGGCGTAAGCCACTCAAGGCCGTCCGGCTTTTTCATCTCGCCTGCCATTTTTGCAAGCAGTTTGCTTGAACCAAGGCCTATCGAACAGCGCATCGCTTCGCCCACCTGTGTGGTGATGCTTGATCGCATGGCTTCAGCGATGCTTATTGCAGTCTCGAGCCTTCGAGCAGTGCCCAGCAGTTTGATGGCGAACTCGTCAACGGAATGGGCCTTTTCCACTGGATGCACTTGTTCCATCGCTGTGCGTATCTGGTGATGATAGTCGACATAGAGATCATGCTTTGCTTCGCGGAACTCGATATCCGGGCAAAGTTCGCGGGCTTCCGCCTTGCGGGTGCCGACCCCGATGCCAAGCCGTTTGGCCTCATAGCTTGCAGCGATACAGCAGGCGCCGGGCTTGTCGACCGTGACAATGCCAACCGGCCTACCCTGCAAATACGGCTCTTCCTGCTGCGCAACGGAGGCGAAGTAGCTGTTCATGTCGAGGAACAGGTAATTGACAAAAATCCCGGTCGTTTGATGTCGCATGATGGTCCACTCTCAATGAACCCGTGTTTAGAACAAAAAGAGAACAAAATTGCAAGGGTTGCTGATTTCCGCCTCACTCCGATGATTGTTTATTTTGTCGGGGCACCGGAAGGTACCGATACACCAAAACAATACTCAGCACTTGCAATGTGGTAAGAAAGGATTGCTGACCAGAAAAGCACCAAGATTACTTATCTTGAGTTGCCGACCAGCGAAGCCAGCAGTGCACCAAAACTCGTAATTCGTTCAAATTAGACCATGGAATGTCAAACCTATGGCTTTTATTTAGCTTGTGTAATCTGAACCTCATCAAAGGTGTAGGTGCCTAGTCCAAAAGCCGCTAAACCCACTCCAGTTTGTCCGGTTGTTGTGCGTGAATGTAATTTGGACTTACCATTCGGCACCTGAATAATTTCGGTATCATTTGCAAAAAATGCAATGTTGTCACCACGCATTTCATAGGTTAGCCGGTTTGGCTGCCCCGCAAATATTGCAGCATGCTTCGCGCTATGAGCGGTATTTGCATTACGTCCAGCTTTGTTAAACAGATGGTACCTGCCTTGCTCATCAACCCCAAAGACCCAGTATGCGCCTCTTTTGCCACTACCAACCAAGATGCCAGCTCCACCAAGACCTTCACCACTTATGTTGACAGTGGCTGAAATTACTGCATTTTCCGTCGATGTAAGAACTTCAGTATCTGGGTATCTAATCCACTGAATGTCATCCCAGTGAAGACTTTGCGGTTCTAACCTGTTTTCAAAAACAAGTTTGCCCTCTGCGATGTAAACAAGCCATTTGGACTTTGGATTCTTGAAACCTATTTGCCCACCAAGCATCAGAGTTTTGTCTTCACTATCGAAATTCTCATGATATTTGAGTAAGTTGTTTGTGTTTTGAGACTGCTCTTGTGCCATTCCACCTATTGAAGTGCTTCCGAACAAGAGTACAGAAGTCAGTAATGCTACCAATTCTTTTCGTATATTAATCATTTCAGTACCGATAATTTATTTTCCATTTTAGTATTCATGAATTAATATTTATC
>JBCCYR010000342.1:0-3683 GCA_039189355.1 Pseudomonadota bacterium | reverse complement strand
CTGTTCGCAAGTCTGTGGACACTGCCCAAGGGGGTATAGGTGGATTGGTTGGGCTTTAGAACACAAACCGTGTCATCAATCGTAACTTCAGCTTCGCCCTCTACAACAACCCAATGTTCAGCACGGTGCTTGTGGCGCTGCAACGAGAGCATACCGCCTGGTACAACCACTATTCTCTTTACCTGGAATCCCTCACCGACATCCAGTCGTTCATAATTGCCCCAGGGACGGAATATGCGAAGGGTTTCGGTCGCCTCCGGCCTGTCATTTTCCTTTAGTTTCTCTACCAGTTGCTTGATCTCTTCACTCTTGTTTTTGTTGCATACCAAAAGTGCATCCCGCGTATTCACCACAATCAGGTCTCTTACCCCTACCAACGTTGTGAGAGTATGTTCGGAGTGAATGAAGGAGCCGTGAGAATCCACAATTGCCGTATCACCAAAGACCGAGTTGCCCGCCGCGTCGGTTTCAAAGGTTTCCTGAATGGATTGCCAAGTCCCAAGATCAGACCAGCCATAATCGACTGGATGCACCGCAGCCCTGGCTGTTTTCTCCATAACGGCATAATCAATGGAAATGCTTTTTACAGCAGAAAAATGCGGTTCTGAAAGCAGAAGAAAATCAAGGTCTTTACGGGCATTCCTGACCGCTTCACCAACGCCTTTTTCAAGCTCCGGTTCCAGAATTGAAAGCTCTTCCAGGAAGGCAGATGCCTTGAAAAGGAAATTTCCGCTGTTCCATAAATACCCTTCGGATATGAATGTTTTTGCGGTGTTCTCACCCGGCTTTTCGCGAAACTCCTTTACCCGAAACGTGTTTTCGCCAACCGGTTCTTCCCCGGCTTTTATATAGCCATAGCCTGTCGAGGGTTTGGTTGGTCTGATGCCAAACGTAATCAGATAATTCTCAAATGCAGCATCCAAGGCCTTGGCTGATGCCGAGCGAAATTCATTTCCATCCTGAATCGCATGATCGGCGGCCAACACCATTACCACCGCTTCGGGGTCTCTGCCGATTGCAGCTTTGCATCCGGCAGCAACTGCAGCGCACGAATTTCTGGCAACCGGCTCCAGGATGATATCCCCCTCGACCCCGATATCTCTCATGTCTTCTGCAATCAAAAAGCGGTTGTCATGGGAGCCAACTATTATGGGTGAATCATGAAAAGCAGCCCCTTGGCAACGCAACATGGTCTGCTGGAACAGCGACTTGTTTTTACCAAAACTCAAAAACTGTTTTGGCCTCGAAGCGCGGGACAGCGGCCAAAGTCTGGTACCTGAACCGCCCGTTAAAATGAGTGGGATGATTTTGCCTGAAGTTTCCAATCTAGAACGCCCCTGGAATTTTGATCACGAACAGGTTTGAGGTTTGACTTTTGATTTCATAACCGACGCCCCTTAAAATCTCCGATCAAACTCCCGGAGATCGGCACCTCATCTACAGGTGCTTCATTAAGGTATTGTTGTGCGGAAAAACAGTTATTTTTGATGAATTAATGCGTCTGTCTTTATCTCAAAAGGGTTTGAATTCTAGTGACATTTTGAGTGAACTGCCTCTCTAAAGGAGGCAGGCCGGTACTTATGTCACCATTGCCAGCCGCCTGTGCATGAGTTTCTGTAACCTTGCGATCTCGTCAGGCTCCATGCGGATACCCAGCTTGGTTCGGCGAAACACGACATCCTCAGCCTCCTGCGCCCATTCATGATCCATCAGGAAATTGACCTCGGCCTCATAGAGGCCCTCCCCCAGGTATTCGCCAAGATCATTTTTCTTGTTGGCAGTTCCAAGGATTTTTTCTGCCTCAGTGCCATAAAGCCGGACAAGGCGCCTTGTGACCTTGTGATCGAGAAAGCTGTATTTGCGTGAATATTGGTCGACCAGTTTCTCGAAACCATCTACCTTGAAATCCCCACCCGGAAAATGCTGACTGCCATCGGTGCGTTGTGTCCGCTTGCCGAGAACGGCTTCGATTTCCTGCATCATGGAAAATGCCAGCTTGCGGAAGGTGGTGATCTTGCCACCGAATATGTTGATCAGGCGCCCCTCACCGATCGCTTCTTCTGAGCGGATAACATAATCCCTTGTCGCCTCCTGGGCTTTTGAAGCGCCATCATCGTAGAGCGGGCGCACACCGGAATACGTCCAGACCACGTCTTCCGGCTTTACCGGCTCCTCGAAATACTCGCTTGCCATTTCGCACAGATAGGAAATTTCTTCAGGCGTAATCTCCGGCTTTTCTGAAATATCCGGCTGTTCTGCATCCGTTGTTCCTATGAGCGTGAAATCGGTTTCATAGGGTATTGCAAAAATGATGCGCTCATCAGAGTTCTGGAAAATATAAGCCTGATCGTGCTCAAACTTTTTCTTTATGACGATGTGACTTCCACGAACAAGCCGGACATTGTGTGCATTGTTTATGCCGAAGACACTGCGAAGCACTGTGTCTACCCAGGGTCCAGCCGCGTTGATGATCACGGACGCAGTTATCTTCTCCGAACCACCGATATCCACGTGCCACTTGCCACCTTTGAATTCAGCCCGGTTTACCGGCGTTCGGGATTTGATCTCTGCCCCCATATCCCTGGCTGACCGCAGGTTGAGAATTACCAGCCGCGAATCTTCCACCCAACAGTCGGAATATTCGAATGCCTTTTTGAACTGCGGCTTCAGAGGGTTTCCGGCTTCGTTGTGTGCAAGATCAAGGGTTTTGGTCGCAGGCAACAGTTTCCGGCCCCCGAGATGGTCATATAAAAACAATCCAAGCCGCAACAACCAGGCCGGCCGCAATCCCCTGTGATGCGGCAACACGAACCTCAAAGGCCAGATGATATGCGGAGCCATTTTCCACAAGACTTCCCGCTCCATCAGGGATTCGCGCACAAGGCGGAATTCATAATGCTCAAGATAACGAAGCCCGCCATGAATTAGTTTTGTCGATGCCGACGAAGTACCTCCGCCAAAATCTCCCGCATCACACAGGCATACTGAATAACCGCGCATTGCAGCTTCCCGTGCTATACCGGCGCCATTGATACCGCCACCGATGATCAGAATATCATGGTGTTTCACCGGGCTATCGGTCTTGTCGGTAGATGCCATCATGCAACCTGCACAAGTCCGGCTTCAGCTGCGACTACAAGTTCGACCTCAGCATCGCTGCACCTTGATACAATTGCATCGTCAGGCACTTCGTCGGTGACAAAAACATCAAGCTGTTCAAGCCTTCCGATCTCCACAGGAGCACGCCGCTCGAACTTGCTGCCGTCAGCAACCAGGATTGTAGTCCGGGCTTGCTCTATAATTGCATGCGTTACCCGTACTTCCCGGTAATCGAAGTCCAACAAGGAACCGTCTTCATCAATAGCGGAGCTTCCGATGATTGCATAATCAACCTTGAATTGCCGGATCATGTCCACCGCAGCCGCTCCAACAATGCCACCATCAGACTTGCGAACCAGGCCACCTGCAACAAAGAGTTCCACATCTGGCGCGTCGGATAGAATGTGAGCAACATTCAGGTTGTTGGTGATAACCATCAGGCCTTTGTGATTGCGTAGTGCAAGCGCAACTTGCTCGGTAGTGGTTCCAATGTTCAAGATAAGCGAGGCATTATCAGGGATCATCGAAGCAACCATTTCACCAATACGGCGTTTTCCGTCCGCCCCAATTTCACGCCGCGCCTT
>JBCCYR010000341.1:0-3704 GCA_039189355.1 Pseudomonadota bacterium | reverse complement strand
CGTTTGCGATGTCGAAAAATATCCGGACTTCGTGCCGTTGTGTAAGGAGCTGCATTTAAAGTCAGAGAAACAACGCGACAACAAGAAGCTGATACTCGCAGACGAGATCATACATCTCTCTCGCCGCATGCTTGACGGTGTGTTTTTTGTCGAGCCTGGGCATTTACTGAAGCTTTGCGTCCCGGGCAGCCTTGAGTTTGGCAAAATCTTCACCGGCATGGTGGGATGAGCGTGTCAACGGCGTTGACGAAACCATGAGAAAGCCTTTGGCATAGGCAGTGGTTTCATAAGCCTTGAACTGATCAGGTGTAATGAAGTCCACCAATTCGTGGTGGCGGGATGTAGGCTGCAGGTATTGGCCGATGGTTATGAAATCCACGTCTGCAGCTCTCAGGTCGTCCATCAATTGAAGTACTTCATTTCTTGTCTCGCCGAGGCCGACCATGATGCCGGATTTGGTGAAAATGGACGGATCGATTTCCTTCACAATCTGAAGAAGCCTGATCGAGTGAAAATAACGCGCCCCCGGCCGGACCGTCAGATATTTTGAAGGCACGGTTTCAAGGTTGTGATTGAATACATCGGGTTTCGCTTCCACGACTTTCTCGATTGCACCCTTTTTGCGCAGGAAATCCGGGGTCAATATTTCAATGGTGGTGTCAGGAGAGGTTTCCCGGATTGCATGGATGGTTTCCACAAAATGCTGTGCCCCTCCATCATCAAGGTCATCGCGATCCACCGATGTGATAACAACATGGTTCAGGCCAAGCTGTTCTACGGCCTGTGCAACATTGCCGGGCTCTTCCGGGTCCAGTTGCGCAGGTATACCTGTGCGGACGTTACAGAATGCGCATGCCCTTGTGCAGATTTCACCCATGATCATCATGGTTGCGTGTTTCTTGGACCAGCATTCGCCAATATTGGGACAGCCTGCTTCCTGGCATACGGTTACCAGATTGTTTTCTGCAACAATCTTGCGGGTTTCCTCATAAACCGGTGACCCTCCCGCACGAACCTTGATCCAGTCAGGCTTCCTTTTGATTGGATTTTCCGGACGATGTGCTTTTTCCGGATGCCGTTGACCGGAACGTGATCTGGAGTTGAGATCAATTACCGTTACCAATCCTGTGCTCCTTGTTTGCTTGTTATCATTATATGGCTTTTAAGTGCATGAATTACAATGCAAAATTCTAAAAACATGCCATCTCAAACTTGTTTAAAACAATGCCGCAGAGATTAACCATCTTTTTATCCGTGATTGGAACCCGAGTACAGAAAGTTCTAATTCGGATCGCATGAAAACAAGATATGCGATATCCGATAAATTAGCCATTGGTCAAAACAGTTTTGGTCTGTTGCGGATTCTGGCTGCTTGTATGGTTGTCTTGTCGCATGCTTGGACTGTTACCGGTGGTATAGAGGTAATGGAACCCTTGGAAAAGACAACCGGATATCCGCTTGGCTGGCATGCTGTACATCTCTTTTTTGCATTGTCGGGATTGTTGATTGCCGGAAGTCTTGCAAACAGCAAGTCACTGGCAAGATTTGCGTGGTCGCGTTTTTTGCGGATATTCCCGGCTCTGTTTGTTGTTGTAATTGCCACGATTTTGATTGCAGCCCTGGTTATTGATACGTCTTCGTGGGCATTGGCAGACGTAGTGGAATATCTTGCAAGGAACTTTTTCCTTGTGGGGGCAAGCGCGTCACTTCCAGGAATCTTTGCAGATAACCCTCTAAAAGGTGAAATCAATATTCCCTTGTGGACACTCAAATACGAAGTGATGGCTTACGTATCCATTGTCTGCTTGTCAGCGCTTGGTTTGCGGTTTTCAAAGCGTTTTAGCCTCAAGACCACGTCATTGGTTGTGCTGGTTATCTGTGCACTGATAATGCTCTTTTTCGGAATGGCAGATACTTATGGCAAGGCAGAACATGCCGTGAGACTGCTGTTTGCATTTTACCTCGGCGTCGCTGCATGGCATTGGCGAGAGAGCCTGACCATCGATTTTTCCTGGCTTGGATTGCTGTTGCTTCTCAATATCGCTCTCTTGCTAAACGGCATGATATACGCTCCAGCCCAGATATTACTCATCGCTTATGTCGGGCTTTGGATTGGTACCACCCATTTTGGATTTTTGAGTCGGTTGCTGGATCGGCAAGACTACTCTTATGGCATTTACATCATAGGGTATCCGGTTCAGCAGGCGGTCGTTGCCTATAACGGTGTTGCGGATCCGTGGCTCAATTTTGCAACATCGTTGCCTTTTGTCCTGCTGCTTGCTGCTGTTTCCTGGAATCTGGTTGAAAGACCTGCCTTGAAACTCAAAAGCCTCGGTTTCCGGCAGCAGTACAATCAAAGACGAACAGTCCCCTTAAACGAAATCCAGCGAACAGGTTTGAAACTCTGACAGCCTTTTATTTGGCTGCCTTGTTTACACCTGCCCTGAACATCCATGCTATTATCGCTGCCAACCCGCCGAAGATAATGCCGAGAACCGCGCTTGAAGCGGTTGCGGCAATCACCCCATCAAGACCTTCTGCACTTTGAGCATTGCCATTCTCATCCGTACCAAACGGAATATGAACAGCATCCGGGTTCAACAAATTCAGTGTGCCTACCAGAAGCCCGAACAACACTGTCATTCCGAAAACCCAGACAAACCCTTTTACCGGTGATGGCATTGGCTGAAATCAACAGTCGCGAACGTAGGTGAACACAAGCACATCCGATGCAATGCGGCCTGTGGGCTGGCATTGCTTGTGCACTTCTCGGGTTCCGCGGACAGTGACTTGCAGCTGGTCTGCGCGTACAGGCCCTTCCACATAATATTCTAGCGGATTTCCGGGACAGTATTTTGAAAAGCGGCGTGCAGTGCCGGAATACCAGTTCCCGTTCTTGCGGCCATTGAAAAGCAATGTACCACGTCTGACACCAGAGTTTCTAAGAACTTGCCGGGGGTTTTCATAATACATCCAGCGTTGATTGCCAGAAGCCTGGAGCCGCATCAGGGAACCGTTGTGATCCCAGCAAGAGTCTGCTTTTGCCTCTCCTGTTTGCAGAAAAACAGCGGACGTTATTGTCATTCCAAACGCAATTAAAGTTGCCGCTACTGCACTGAGTGCATGATTCATGAAAACCCTCCCTGTATCGAAACCCGCAATTGCCAGTCAGCCATAAAAACAAGGTAAAGCGCAACCACTACATGTGGATGACTCGTCCATAGGCATCCAGTACGCTTTCATGCATCATTTCCGACAGCGTTGGATGCGGGAATACAGTATGCATAAGGTCTTCTTCGGTGGTTTCGAGGTTCATCGCGACCACGTAACCCTGAATGAGTTCTGTCACCTCTGCACCGATCATGTGAGCCCCGAGAAGCTGTCCGGTTTTAGCGTCAAAGACCGTTTTAACAAGGCCATCGGATTCTCCAAGTGCAATCGCTTTGCCGTTTCCAAGGAATGGGAAACGACCAACCTTTACCTCATGGCCGGCTTCCTTTGCTTTTGCTTCCGTCATGCCCACCGAAGCAATCTGCGGATGACAATAAGTACACCCGGGAATCTTGGCCTTGTCCATGACATGAGGGTTTTTGCCCGCAATGGCTTCAACACAGATCACGCCTTCATGTTCAGCCTTGTGTGCCAGCATTGGTGGGCCAGCGACATCTCCGATTGCATAAATGCCTGCGACAGAAGTTTTTCCG
>JBCCYR010000340.1:0-3710 GCA_039189355.1 Pseudomonadota bacterium | reverse complement strand
GGGGTAGAAAAGGTGGCGTGACGGGAGAAGAGTTGCCGCAACTTACGGTTTGGGAACGCCTGTACAACTGGCGGAACAAATAGTCAGTTCCGCAGTTCCAGCAATTCGCCTTCAAAAACCAGTGCACCGGTTCCTGCAAGGGCCTGACCATCAAACCCAGCGAACGGGGCAAAAATGCGTTTGCCTTCGGATTTTACAGGGCTTGAATTTGCTGCAGAAAAGCGAACTACATCACGGGATTGAAACCGTGTATCGCCAGTCGTGACGGTATAGGAATGTCCTTCGGCCATTTCGCTCTCCCTGCGGGTTTTCCTGTTAACCAGGACAACCAATCATTGTCCTGAATTATGTCCCGGATTTCTAATTTTACGCTGAACTGATCCGGTACAATTTTATATATAGAGTGCAATGAGGCGATTCTGTGTAATTTGACACACTTTGTGAATTGACGTTTGAGCACGGCTCGGTGAGCGGATGTGATTTCAGGTGTATGACTGTATCACGGCAGTTTGTAGTGTTGCCGGATGATCTCCCATCCTTCCCGGGCCGAATCAACGGTATGGAACAAGTCCGGGTCATCAGGGGAAATTGTTCCCTGGTCGGCCAATTCATCCAGATTGATTACCTTGTTCCAGAAATCCTTGCCAAAAAGCAGGAACGGAACCGGGTCCATCCTTTCTGTCTGAATGAGTGTAAGACTCTCAAACATCTCGTCCATCGTTCCAAAACCGCCCGGGAAAACGACAATTGCCTTCGCCCGCATCAGGAAATGCATTTTGCGAATGGCAAAGTAATGGAAATTGAAACACAGTTCCGGGCTGACATATTCATTGGGTGCCTGTTCATGTGGCAGCACGATGTTGAGCCCGATCGTTGGCGCACCGACATCCCGTGCACCGCGGTTGCCCGCTTCCATGACACCAGGGCCCCCGCCTGTTGTGACAACCATTTCCTTGTATCCGGTTGTTTCGGAGTATCGCGAGCATATCCGGGCAAACTCACGCGCTTCTTCATAAAAGCGCGAATTGGCTTCAAGGTTTTTCTTCTGGATTTCATTCTTGGCTGCCCAGGCTTCGCCGCCGGGTTCGGGAATGCGCGCTCCACCGAACAGGATTACGGTTGATTCAATGCCTGCTTCCGTCAGTGTCAGTTCAGGTTTCAACAGTTCCAGTTGCAAACGCACCGGGCGGAGTTCTTCACTGGTCAGGAAATCCTTGTCATCAAATGCAAGCCTGTAGACAGGCGAACGGGTCTGGGCTGTGTCCGGAACCTCATTTGCTTTTTCGATATCTTCCCTTGAACGGACCAGCGCCTTGTATCGCAAGCGGTATTCGTTGGTCATTTGAGCCTCCGACTCAATCGTATCCTGATTGACCTTTGATAGCCTATGCCATAGACCGTTCGCAATTACAGAATGGCACGGCCAACCCCTTACAGATTTCGGAGAATTTCATGTCCCTTGAAGCAACCATTGAAGCTGCATTTGAAGACCGCGACAACATTAATACTTCAACCCAGGGCGAGGTTCGCGAGGCAGTCGATGAAGCACTCAACATGCTGGATTCTGGCGCCGCACGGGTTGCCAGCAGGGAAGATAACGGTTCCTGGACAGTGCATCAGTGGCTAAAGAAAGCAGTGCTGCTTTCCTTCCGTCTGAACGACATGGAAGTCATCATGGGCGGGAATAGCCAGTCGACCTGGTGGGACAAGGTGCCCTCGAAGTTCGAAGGCTGGGGTGAAAACCGTTTTCGCGAAGCTGGTTTTCGCGCGGTACCGGGCTCGATCGTCCGCAAAGGTTCTCACATCGGCAAAAACGTGGTTCTGATGCCGTCTTTTGTAAATCTCGGGGCCTATGTCGATGAAGGTTCGATGGTCGATGGATGGGCAACCGTTGGCTCCTGTGCACAGATTGGGAAAAACGTTCACTTGTCCGGTGGCGTTGGCATTGGTGGCGTATTGGAACCGCTTCAGGCAGGCCCGACCATCATTGAGGACAATTGTTTCATCGGCGCCCGCTCCGAGGTTGTTGAAGGTTGCATCGTCCGTGAAGGGTCCGTGCTTGGCATGGGGGTTTACATCGGCCAGTCAACCAGGATCGTGAACCGTGCGACCGGCGAGATCAGCTACGGCGAAGTGCCGCCCTACTCGGTCGTGGTTGCAGGCAACATGCCGGGCAAGCCGATGGGCAATGGCGAACCAGGTCCGGGACTTTATTGTGCGGTGATTGTCAAAACGGTCGACGAACAGACCCGCTCCAAGACCGGCATCAACGATTTGCTGCGGGACTGATCAGGCATGTCAGACGCAACCCCAACCCTTTCCTGGCTTTTCTTCAGTCTGAAGGGGAGAATTGCGCGTCAGTCCTATGCCCTGTCGATTTTGTTTCTGATTTTTCCGCAAGTTTTTGTCGTGCTGCAACTGGTGCGCAATGAGGAAAACCAGAGTGGACTGGCATTCTGGTTTCTGGTGCTTCTCGGGGTTGTCCTGCTTACGCTCTGGTCTGTAATGGCACTGGCAGTCAAAAGGCTTCATGATCTCGGCATGACTGGCTGGCTTTCCGTACTGATACTGGTTCCGACCTTGAACTGGATTTTCCTGGTGGCTTTGGCGCTGTTCCCGTCAACGCAGGAAACAAACGAATATGGCCCGCCACCGTTTCCGAAATAGTTTGAAAACCAAATTGTAAGGCTTTTGTGGCATGCAATGCACCATGCCTTACACAAGCTTGAACCCGGACAAGATCATTTCCACCGCAGAACAACTGGAAAAGCGGATTTCCGAACGCTTTCCAAACGCAAGCCTTGTCGGTGTGGCGTGCGAACTGAAAGACCTAGCAAGCGTAACCAAAGCCCAGTCAGAAAAGCTTGAGCAACCCATTCACTGGGTGCGTTTGGCGACAGCAGCAAGTGTTTTCTCCGGCATCATCGTTTTCTTCTTTATCGGGCGCTTTCTGACCTTTGACCGGATCGACACGGGTGCTTTCAATTTTGTTCAAGGTGTTGAAGCGGTCATCAACGCGATGGTCTTGATCGGTCTCGGGCTTATTGCAATCGCCAAGTCCGAGGAGCGGATCAAGCGCAAACAGGTCTTGGGTGGTCTGCACAGTCTGCGTTCGCTCATTCATATCATCGACATGCATCAACTGACCAAGGATCCGGTCATGACACGGGGCAATTTCAAGCCGACTGCATCCTCACCGAAACGCACACTCAAGCCTGCGGAACTCATTCGGTATCTTGATTATTGCAGTGAGATGCTCTCAATCACCGGAAAGATTGCCGCGTTATATGCGCAAGCCGTGCCGGACACGGAAGTGGTGGACGCCGTCAACGACGTTGAAACCCTGGGCGCGAACCTGTCCCGTAAAATCTGGCAGAAAATCATGCTGATCGATCCTGAGAAAGCACCTGCGAGACGAAAAGCCCCGGTGCGCAAACGCAGGCTTCAACCCGTCTCATAAATCGTTTAAACCAGTTTCATGACCGAAGAACTTTCCCGCCCTGCAGAATTTCTGCGTGATCTCATCCGTTGCCCTTCCGTAACACCCGAAGAAGGCGGTGCGCTTTCCTTTCTGGAAATGGAACTGGACAGAATGGGCTTCTGCGTTGAGCGCGTGACATTCTCGGATGAAAACACACCGGATGTTGAAAACCTTTATGCCCGGATCGGGGATAGTGCGCCGCATGTCATGTTTGCCGGGCATACGGATG
>JBCCYR010000339.1:0-3712 GCA_039189355.1 Pseudomonadota bacterium | reverse complement strand
GGCAACGGCGGCCTGGTATGGGGAAGTTTCACCCAAAAAGACGGCATCATGCTTTCAAGTTTTGCGATCATGCTCGCAGGCTTTTTCTATTCGCTAGCAATATTGAAACCGGACATGCTGAAGCGCAATCGGGAACGCCAATTGATGAAACTGAAAGTCCGCGCTGCACAGCATGAAGACTTGGTCGACAAGGCTACAGACCTTTATAATGGAAATTATTTCCTGCAGATTCTGAAAACTTATCTGACTGAATTCAATGCTCTCAATGAAACGCTCGGGCTCGTCCTGATTGAAGTGAAGTCTTCCAGACCTCACCTTGAAAAAGACATCAGGACGATTGCAGATAGTATTTCAGGCACGGCAAGGGATTATGATGTTATCGCAAGACTGGACAACAACCTAATTGCGATTTTGACCCCACACATCATGGAAGTCGATATCAAGTCAATTGTGGAACGGTTTCAAAAAGTGGTTGCTGCAAAAGAAGGCATATCTGCCACTTGTGAATATTCATTCGGAACGGCAACAAACAGCAAAACGGTCAATGCACCGGTCATGCTGGTTGAAGCAGCAGCACAAAGCCTGCAGATCGGCAAAAGACTTAACCCGGTCAAGCTTGCAGCCTGAATTTGCCAGACTGTTTCGGAGGCTAGGGTCAGGACCTAGGCAAGTCTCTCACCGATTGCATCAATCGCATCTTTTGATTTGGCACCGTCCGGGCCTCCGGCCTGGGCCATGTCAGGCCTTCCGCCGCCGCCTTTACCACCAACGATTTCAGAACCGACACGAACCAGATCAACCGCATTGAAACGGTCCGTCAAGTCATCGGTCACACCAACAACAATACCCGCCTTGCCATCTCCGGAAACACCTGCAATGGCAACAATGCCGGTTCCGATCGATTGCTTGGCATCATCCACAAGTCCCTTGAGCTCGCGCGCAGCAATGTTTTCAACAACGCGCCCCATGAACCTAGTGCCGTTTATTTCCCTGATATCGTCAGAAGCGCCGGAGCCGCCGCCACCAAGTGCGAGTTGCTTGCGCGCATCAGCCAGTTCCCGTTCAAGCTTTTTGCGTTCATCCATGAGCTGGGCAACCCTTGCTGCGGCATCCTGCAGCGGAACCTTGAGAACGGACGCAATTTCCTTCACCCGTTTTTCCTGCTCACCAAGATATTCAAGAGCCGCTTCACCGGTCAGCGCCTCTATCCGGCGCACGCCGGCCGCAACTGCGCTTTCACCAAGAACATGAATGAGGCCGATCTCGCCTGTATTGGCAACGTGAGTGCCACCACAAAGTTCCAGAGAGTAGGTCTTGCCGGTTTTCTCACCACGCACAGCCGTTCCCATGGAGACCACACGCACTTCCTCACCGTATTTTTCACCGAAAAGCGCCATTGCGCCCATTTCAATCGCATCATCAACGGCCATGAGACGGGTTTCAACCGGCGCTGATTGACGTACAATCTCGTTTGAAATCTCTTCAACTTTCACAAGGTCTTCTTCCGGAATGGCTTTCTGGTGTGAAAAATCAAACCTCAGCCTGTCCGCTGTTACCAGAGACCCTTTCTGCGCCACGTGATCACCCAGTACCTCCCTGAGCGCTTCATGAACCAGATGTGTCGCAGAGTGATGGGATCTTGAGCCTGACCTTGCCGCGTGATCAACTTCAAGTTCAACAGCAGATTCAACTGTCAGTTCACCTTCAAGAATTTCACCGATGTGAACAAAAACTCCCTCGCCACGCTTTTTTGTATCCGTGATTGCAACCCTGCCGCCTTCGAAACGGATTTCACCCTGATCACCGACCTGGCCGCCGCTTTCACCGTAGAAAGGCGTCTGATTGACAATGATTGAAACAGAAGTGCCCAGACCCGCCTTGTCGGCAGCCTGGCCATCCACAACCAATGCCTGAACCACACCTTCGGCAATTTCAGTGTCATAGCCAAGAAATTCGGTTGGCCCGTGCTCTTCACGTAGCGTGAACCAGATTTTCTCGTCTGCTGCTTCCCCTGAACCAGCCCAAGCCGCACGGGCATCTGCTTTTTGCTGTTCCATCGCAGTGTTGAATACATCAACATCCACCCCGATGCCCCGGCGGCGCAGCGCGTCCTGCGTCAGGTCAAGCGGGAAACCATAGGTGTCATAAAGCTTGAACGCCGTATTGCCATCCAGTTCATCGCCCTCTCCCATGTCCGATGTTGCCTCATCCAGCAGACCAAGCCCGCGCTCAAGCGTCTTGCGGAAGCGGGTTTCTTCCAGAAGCAACGTTTCGGTGATGAGTGCTTCTGCACGAACGAGTTCGGGATAGGCTGTCCCCATCTGTTCCCGCAGTGCCGGGAAAAGCCTGTGCATCAACGGGTCTTTTGCCCCAAGCAGGGATGCGTGACGCATGGCACGCCGCATGATCCGGCGCAACACGTAGCCCCTGCCCTCATTCGAAGGCAAAACGCCATCCGCAATGAGGAACGAAGACGCGCGCAAATGATCGGCAATCACCCGATGGCTTGGCTGCTGCTCTCCCTCAGCCTTTGTGCCGGTCAGTTCCTCACTGGCCGATATCAGCGCCTTGAACAAGTCGATATCATAGTTGTCATGCTCGTTTTGAAGCACTGCTGCAATACGTTCCAGACCCATGCCGGTATCAATGGAAGGTTTTGGAAGATCAATACGCTCGTCGGCTGTCACCTGCTCAAACTGCATGAAAACCAGGTTCCAGATCTCGATGAACCGGTCACCATCCTCTTCAGGTGAACCGGGAGGGCCGCCCCAGATATGATCACCATGGTCGAAGAAAATCTCCGAGCACGGACCGCACGGTCCCGTATCCCCCATGGCCCAGAAATTGTCATGGGTCGGTATCCGGATAATCTTTTCATCAGCAAGTCCGGCAATCTTTTTCCAAAGGTCAAATGCCTGGTCATCGGTATGGTAAACCGTCACGAGAAGCTTTTCTTCCGGCAGACCGAATTCCTTTGTCAACAAAGTCCAGGCATGCGTAATCGCTTCTTCCTTGAAATAATCACCAAAGGAGAAATTGCCGAGCATTTCGAAGAAGGTATGATGGCGTGCCGTATATCCCACATTGTCGAGATCGTTGTGTTTGCCTCCGGCCCGCACACACTTCTGCGAAGTTGCCGCACGGTTGTAGTCACGTTTTTCAAGACCGGTAAAAACATTCTTGAACTGAACCATGCCTGCATTGGTGAACATCAAGGTAGGATCGTTTCGGGGTACAAGAGGACTTGATTGCACGACTTCATGGCCCTGCTTGCCAAAGTAATCCAGGAAGGCGGACCTGATTTCATTTACGCCAGTCATGACAGATTTTCCCAATGCCGGTAAAGGCTGCAATTTTCAATAAAAAGGATTTGAGTGACGTGGTTTAAACGTGCTTGTTTGCGCTGTCCAGCATTTCAGCCTTAAGCAGAAAATAAAAATGGCCGCAGCGGGGAGACTGCGGCCAATTGCATAATCCTTTGGCGGATTATGGAGTGGCGAACGGGGATGCTTCGCCAATGCAGGTTTTTCAGTTAGAACCCAGAGTCCGGGGATCAATTACCGGCAGCTTTATCAAGACCGGTTTCAAGAGGATTGCCGGGATCTTCTTCCTTGTCCGCCTTCTCGATCTCTCCCTCCAGAAGGGTTTCGGCAATCAGACCGGCATTCTGACGAAGAGCCAACTCGATTTCAGCGGCAATGTCGGGATTTTC
>JBCCYR010000338.1:0-3719 GCA_039189355.1 Pseudomonadota bacterium | reverse complement strand
CAGCGCTTCAATCGATGCAGCCAGTGACAAAAGAGCTTCATCTTCGAAAGGCTTCCCGACAATCTGCATGCCAATCGGCAATCGTTGTTCAGTTAATCCAACCGGCAATGACAATGCCGGGCAGGACGGAACCATGTTAAAGGGATGAGCCATGTCGAAAGCACGCATCTTGCCATCGGGCAAAGTATCACCGAAGCTGGCATCGGTTTGTTCAGCCAATGGTGCGGGCACAGCATTTGTCGGGCAGATCAATGCGTCATATTCAGAAAGTATTGCACCCAACTGAGCATTGAGTTGCTTTCTTAAAACATCAACTTTCAACAAGTCGATTGCCGATGTTGCACGCCCCGTCTCAATGCATTCGACCAATTCGGGATCCATTTTGCTTTTTTCGACTGATGTGTTGGTGTTTGGGAAAAGTGCCAGGAGACAATTCCACCGTACACACCATTGGTCAAAGACTTCCCGGGTCCAGGGGAGTTCGACCTCTTCTACGATGACACCATGATCAGCGAGAGTTTCAACGGCTTTGCGCAAACCGGCCTCAACCTCTGGATCGACGGCGCAGTATCCCAGATCAATAGACAACGCTATTTTTTTGCCGGAGACCGGAGCCAAGTCTGCAACCTCACGACGAAACGCCGGGCGCGATGAAAGAGCATCGACTGGATGTGCGCCGGAAGTGACATCAACAAACAGAACTGTATCTGCAATACAAGCAGCAAGTGGCCCAAAGTGTGAGTAGGTTTCCAGCGAACTCGGCACAATGTCCATCGGGATGCGCCCAAGACTGGGCTTAAACCCCACTATTCCACAAGCTGCAGCAGGTATCCGAACCGAACCACCCATGTCGGTTCCCTCGGCAAGAGGAACCAGGCCGGACGCAACAACTGCAGCCGACCCTCCTGAGGAGCCGCCCGTTGTGTGCAATCGGTTCCAAGGGTTTCGTGTCACCCCGTAACGTTTGGTGTTGGTGAAGCTCGAAAAGGCAAGTTCAGCAGTAGTCGTTTTACCGACAATGATTGCGCCAGCAGCCTTCAAGCGTTGCACAATCACCGCATCATAGTTAGTGCGACCCTCACCGCTCGACCATGAACCCAACGTGGTATGATGCCCCTTTGTCGGTGTCATGTCCTTGATACATACAGGCACACCGTGCAATCGACCGGCCTTACCACTCGGCTTGGCTTTTTCATCAAGTATGCGAGCCTGTTCAATTGCCTCTTCCTCAAACCATTCGGTGAAGGCATTGCAGGCAGATTGAACAGCTGGAAGATTTGCAAATATCTCGCTAACAGTTTCCACACAGCTGGCTTCACCATTGAGATGGCGATCAATAATTGCTGTTGCTGTGACCCTGTTTTCAAGCATTTCTTGCGTTTGCTAATTGCGCGGATAACGCAACCGAAGAGGAAAACTCACCGCTGCTCAAGAGTGACAAGTGTCATGGGTGGGGCCTTTTCCGATTGCAGTACAGGTTGAAAAAAGTGTTGAAGTACCACAAAATTCCTTGTGCTGAATGAAGCCGACAGCGTGCTTTGGGAAGGGGTTTTTCATGGCCGATACCAGCAGAAATGGTCGCTCAAATACTGACAGCTCTCTGGAGTTTCTTACAGAGCTCGCATCGGTTATGGATAGTCTTGGAAAACCGGAATTTTATCTGAAGTTATCGAAAAACCTTGCAGATTTTCTGGACTCCAAACGGTTCCTGGCAATTCGATATGCTCAATATGCAAGGCCTGAATTCCTTGTAAACAAGGCGATGAGCGATGCGGCTGTCGACAGTTATAATCGTGAATATTACCGGATTGACCCATTGCTACGTATGGTCCGGGATGAAGCAACGCGACCAGTCGTTACGTTTGATGAATTGCGACGCAATGGTCCTGACACCTTCTTTTATGATGAGATGTTTCGGACTGCCGACATACGCGACGAACTGGTTTTTTTGCTACCCACAATAGGGGGTGTTTTCACGGCGATTTGCATTGACCGTTCGAGGCGGTATTTTTCTGAAGCGGAGGTCCTGCAATCACGTTTAATTTATCCTACACTATGCAGAATACATGAATTGCATACCCGCCAAATTCTCTATGGACAGATCGACGGTACTTCGAACGACGCAGAAACTCCGATGATGATCCTCGATGCCACAGGAAGAATTCTGTTTCGCAACATGAGCAAAATCGGCCTGCATGAATACGACATCGAAAGGAGTGTAAGCAAGCTTTCAGATGTTCACCGGAACGGATCAGAACAAATCTCCGATCAGATGATCCTGCATTGGGAAGTTTTGGATGCTACGCATGCAATTGCGCCTGGCGGCAAGGCGGTTATCCTTGAGCGTGTGTCACCGGGTTATCTGGACATGGCATCGCAAGACGTGATCCAAAGATTTTCGACGACGTATAATCTCACGCCACGCGAAACCGAAATCATTACGCATGTTCTTGAAGGTCAAACCACCGCAAAGATTTCAGAATTCATGGAGATAAGCGCCGGTACCGTGAGAAACCACAAACACAAACTGTATTACAAGCTGGATATCACGACCGAACGGGAATTGTTTTGCATGATGTTTGACACAATCATGAAATCATAACCCGCAAATATGAGCTGACGCCCTTTCTGTGCTGCGCCTTCTACGCTGAATTCGGTTTTGGCCACGACTATACCAAAATCGAATGGGAGCTACTCCGCTGATATGAAAACAGGAGAGTCCTCAGGCTTCGAATGCTTGGTTATTCAACCTGCATAACTGGCAAAAGCGGGCCTTGATGGTTCGGTTTAGCAGGTCCGGTTATGTCCGCATAGCGGTTATTCAACATTCGGATCCAAAGAAATCAGCGAGTGACTGCTTGGAGCCCAAATTAGCCGTTTGCTCATTGTCGCAATTTGGCTATTGGTTCAAACTTGGAAGATTAATTTTCACTCGGCCAACATCTCAATCAGTTTGATGCGTTGAATTTTGCCCGATGGTCCTTTTGGCAATTCATCTAGAATGTGAATCTTGTCTGGCGATTTGAACGCGCCGAGCTTTTCATGACAGATTGACAGAAGATCATCCATTGTAAGCTGCGAACCATCTGATAACTTAACACCAGCTTCCACGCGTTGACCGTAGTCCTGGCAGGTGACCGCAAAAGCAGCAGCCTCGACGACATCAGGGTGAGTGTAAAGCGCTTCGTCCACTTCGCGTGGTGCGATGTTTTCACCGCCTTTTATGATGAGCTCTTTTAGGCGGCCGGTCACATAAACATATCCATCTTGATCCATGCGCCCCAGGTCACCAGTACGCAACCATCCATTTTTGGTGATGGCTTCCGCAGTTGCCTCTTCGTTTTTGAGATAACAGCGAAGAACATTGCTACCGCGCACCAGTATTTCACCTTCCTTGCCGCGTGTAACTTCCTGCTGTGAATTGTCTCCGATCATCACCTGATTGCCAAAAGCAATGCCTGGTGAACCGATCTTACACACGCCAGGTGGAAGTGGATTGGAGAGAATCTGCGCTGCTGTCTCCGTCAAACCCATAGTTTCAATAACAGGTACGCCAAAGCGCTTTTCAAATGCAGCGTGTACATCTGGTGACAGGGGTGCGGACGCAGATCTTCCAAACCGAAGCTCATCACATCCTGTCGCGTCACAGCCAAGCTGATCCGCATTGTGCAGCAAATAGGAAATTTGCGTCGGTACAACAGAAAACCAGCTACATGATT
>JBCCYR010000337.1:0-3730 GCA_039189355.1 Pseudomonadota bacterium | reverse complement strand
TTGCCCACTTCTTGCGCCAGGAAAATGGCAAGCCGCAAACCGGACAGATCTTTTGCGGCAGATTGCTTTTCTTGCGTCTACTCACAGCAATGGCTCGTCGTAAATGACTTCACCATCAATGGTGATCCCCTTAATCACACCACCACCGCTGCCATTGAGCGCCAGAACAACACCAAGTTTTTGCTGGTCACGGATGTTTTCAAGTTCCAAAGCACGTTCCTTGGGCGCAAAATACCGGTCGAAAGGGAACCGTACCCTGAGTGTATTTCCCCGTTTTCCATTATAAATGCCCTGTAATACCGGGTCTTCAATATCTTGAGGAAAAGTTTTGTGCACGGCTTTTGCCACCCAGAAACCGTTTTCGGTTTCCTTCAATGAAACATAGACCGGCTGATTATAATTGTAACGCTCAGAAGCCCCCGGCAAGCCCTCGCCAATTGTTCCTGCAACAAGGTTGAGCCTTACATAGTGACCACGGAATACATCACGCGGGTCGACAAACTGTGACTGCAGGATTACTTCCTGACCGTTCTGGATGATGTTGACTCGTTCAAACAACATGGCACCGAGAATAAGAATTTGGATACCAAATGCTGCCGCAAGACCAAGTTTGAATTTACTCATTGGCAAGCTCCTTAATGACTTGTTTGCGGCCTGAAATCTTCGGGGCAAGCAACGCGCCTGCAACCAGAAGCAGGCCGGCAATGATATAGAAGAGGCTGGTTCCCAATAGCCCGCCTGCGGCCTCCGCATAGATCAACAGCATCGCGATTATAAAACCGATATAGCCAAGCCGGGTAACGGAGAGGCTTTCCTGTCGGGTTCCCATGCGTATCATCCATATGGTGAATACGAGGGAAAACGCTTCCAGTGCAAAGGGAAAGTCGATGGCAGACAGAGCCAGAACGAGCATTGCCAAGATGATCAGGAGAGTACAGGCAATATGGTCAAACCGGCTTTTTCCGTTTCCTGTCCGCCAGAAAACAAGTGAGAGCACTACCACCGCAAGTACAATAATTCCGAACGGCGTTTCAGTGAAAAGAACACCCAGATTTTCAATTCGAAACCAGTTTCTATCAAACTGTGCACCATACCAAAGACCAAGTTGAACCAGGCTGAACAAGGCCAGATGAAATACACCTGACAGTTCAAAATCGCGTAATAGCCCTTTGTTGTCATGGCTCCACAAAAGCGTTGAAATCAACAATACGGCAAGTGCGATACAGATTGCAGCCGTGATCGGGAAACTGTTATCATCAAAGTTTTCTACAAGCGTGAAGAGGAACCATACATGCAGACCCAATGCGGCGACATGCGCTGCAAACCGGCTTTTGAGATACCAGGCCAGGGCTGCACAAATGCCCCACAGGGGCAGATACCAGAAATGTATGCCTTCAAAGCTTCTTTCATCCACCATGAACCAGCAAGACCACAGCGTCACCAGTATTGTGGCAAGGATTAAAGCTGGAATTGACCGGACAAAAACTGCCGCAGCGAGTGTTCCCAGCGACCAGAGCAATACAGCACCACTGGCATGTCCCGGCAGGTGATACATCTGTCCCACAAGCATCACGGTCGCACCAAAGCAACCACAGGCCAGCAGGACGAAGCTTTGTGCGAACGCCGCTTTGCCGTTCTGTTCGAATGCTGCCGAAATGACAAAGGAAGCAATGATTGAAGTCGTCAGAATGACAAGCCGCATCAGTCTCGACATTTCTTCCCAGTTTGCCGCAACAAATGTCATGGCACCGAAACACAGGCAGATGACGCCGAGAATGACTGCAATGGAGGAAAAGGACCTGGAAGATTTTTGCCGATCCAGATCAGCTTCCAGTTTTTCAACCATCGCGTTATCGATCACGCCACGGGAATGCCAGTCTCTGATTTGATGTCTTGTACCGACCGTAAAATTCACCATTTCACTTTTCCCAAAGGCAAAAAAAAAATTTTGAACACTGTTCATTCTATAGGTGCAAAGCAAGATGTCAACAGAAAAATGAACGGCGTTCAACGTAATGCACTCACTTGGGACTGTCCTAAATTCAGCCTTCAAATTACCGCTGATTTGCCTTTACCTTTTCTTAATCCTGCCCTGCAGGAATTGCATATCTGAGTTACTGAAATTGCATTCGTAAAATTCGAATTTCAAGCCTATATGGGTTCAAACACTAATACTGGAGAGAGATAATGAACGTATTCGGTTCTTTCAAAAAATGGCGCAATTATCGTCGGACTGTTAACGAGCTGAACGCTCTTTCTAACCGCGAACTCGACGATCTTGGCATCAACCGTGGCGACATTCCTTTTGTGGCTCGTCACACTCGCTAAATAGTAGAAATTCCGGTTACCCAACCGGACAATAGGGCCAACCCTCCCCTCCAATTGGCCCATTCATCAACACCCATTGCAGCAATGCGATGGGTGTTGTTGTTTGTGACGAAGAGCAATATACCTCTGGACACAATCAGCACAGGAACGTGACTTGAGTAGCAGACTTACAATCATCGGCGGAGGCCTGGCAGGCTCCGAAGCTGCCTGGCAGACGGCAGAAAAGGGCATCACTGTCAATCTGCATGAAATGCGCCCCTCACGCATGACCGCAGCCCACGGCAGTGACAAGCTCGCTGAACTCGTTTGCTCGAATTCGTTCCGCTCCGATGATGCCAAAACCAACGCCGTAGGTCTGCTGCATGCAGAAATGCGCCTGGCAGATTCGCTTATTATGGAATGTGGCGACGCGAACAAGGTTCCTGCCGGAAGTGCCCTTGCCGTTGACCGCGAAGCATTCGCCGGCGCGGTAAGCAAAAAACTTGAGAGCCATCCCAACATCAATATCGTAAGGGAGGAGGTGACAGGCCTGCCGCCGGAAGAAACCGGACCTGTGATTATCGCAACAGGCCCGCTGACTGCTCCGGACCTTGCAGCAGAAATTGCTGCAGCAACAGGTGAGGATGAGTTGTCATTCTTCGATGCAATTGCGCCAATCGTTCATTTTGATTCCATTGACTTCGGCAAAGCCTGGTTTCAGTCCCGCTATGACAAGCCTGGACCGGGTGGAACCGGCAAGGATTATATCAACTGCCCCTTGGACGTAGACCAATACAACAACTTTATTGATGCTCTGCTTGATGGCGAAAAAACAGAATTCAAGGAATGGGAAAACGTACCTTATTTTGATGGTTGCCTCCCCATTGAGGTAATGGCTGAACGTGGCCGCGAAACCTTGCGCCACGGCCCGATGAAACCCATGGGTCTTACCAACCGGCATAACCCGGATATTAAACCGCATGCAGTTGTACAGTTGCGGCAGGACAATGCGCTGGGCACGCTTTACAACATTGTCGGGTTTCAAACGAAACTGAAATATGGTGCGCAGACTGAGATATTCCGGATGATTCCGGGTTTGGAAAATGCCGAGTTTGCCCGTCTCGGAGGCATTCATCGCAACACATACCTGAACTCGCCAAAGGTATTGGACGAAACCCTGCGACTGAAATCACATCCTCATATACGCTTTGCCGGTCAGATTACCGGTTGCGAAGGATATGTGGAAAGCGCGGCCATCGGAATTCTTGCTGCAAGGTTTGCATGTGCAGAAATCAGAAATGAAAGACTGCCCATCCCGCCTGTAACGTCGGCAATGGGCAGTTTGTTACACCACATCACGACTGGTCATGTTGCTTATGACGAAAGCGGCGAAAGCAATGAACGGTCAAAACGGTCTTTCCAG
>JBCCYR010000336.1:0-3731 GCA_039189355.1 Pseudomonadota bacterium | reverse complement strand
GGATTCATCGGCTTCAGCGTCACATAATCTGACATGCGCTTGCCACAGAGTTCCCACAATTCCTCAAACACAAATGGCGCGGTCACAATTGTTGGACCGGCATCGAAAATAAAGTCATCCTTGGTAAATACGCTTGCCCGCCCGCCAGCCTGCTCCAGCTTCTCGACGATCGTCACCTGATAGCCACGCGCACCAAGCCGAACTGCAGCAGCAAGGCCGCCAAACCCGGACCCAATAACAACGGCATGAGGCTTTTGCGCAGATGTATGAGCCGCATCTGAATGCATAAAATGTGTATTCATATTTTGACATTAAATAGTGTAAACTTAATTTGCGCAAGTATCATTTGCATCGTTAGCGATGCATCTTGCAGCGAACTCAACAATATACTTGGCTACCAGTCGTGGGTTTTCCTCATGCACCAGATGACCGCCATCGGCCAAACTGATCCTCTCACCATTTGGCACGGTCTTCGCTGTTTTCAAACTGGCTGCAGGATCAATGGTTCCATCTTTCTCGCCAATGATTTGCAAAAGTGGAACCGGCATGTTTTTCAATTTCTTATCCATATCGTCAAGTTCCCAGTTTGCCATCATGGCAAGGGTTCCCTCAACATGCCTGCTGGAAACAAATGCACGTGCGTAATAGTTCATCTGCTGTTCTGTCAGGTTTGATCCGGTTGACCGGATTAACCGCTGCACCCTCTCCTTGTCGCCAGCAGACATGGCAAAAATTCTCGGCACAAAAGGATTAAGGAAGAGCAATTTTGCGATTGCCGGAAACAATTGACGCGCGAATCCTGCAAAAGGATAGAACGCTCCATTGACCGAAACTATTCCTTTTGTGTCCAAATGATTTTCAGCAATCATATTCACAGCGATGGCTGCGCCAGCAGAATGGCCAACGATGAAAGCTGGTTCGAAGGCCTCATGCATCAGAAGTTTAGACAATGCTTGGCTGATGTTGTTGAGGCTCGATCTCTTGCCTCTGATTGTGGATGAAAACCCATGACCTGGTAAATCTGGCGCGAAAACCTCAAACTTGTCGGAAAGCCCTGCCATCAGTCCTTCAAACGAATGCGTGGTAGCACCGCTACCATGTAAAAGAAGAATGCCCGGACCATCACCAGTACGCTGAACATGCCATTGCGTACCTGCAAGATCGACAAACCGGCTAAGGTGTGAATTCGGCCAACTGTGTTTTTCGTGTTGCCAGTCCACAACTCTGATCCACGACTAAATCTGACCGACACGTACGGCGTTACAGATATTCTTCGAACTTGCAAACGGCATGGGCACGTATTTAGCGTGCATTTCGTCTGCAATCTTCTTTGCATGACCTCGGATACTACGGCTGACGTCTATAACCAGAATTCCGATGCCCAATGATGCCAATTCACCTGCCATCGCAAGCGCATCCCGCATCGCCTTGTCTCTTCCAGGCTCGCTGTCTAACGGAATGTTGGCGCTTCCATCTGTCAATAACACCAGATTAGGCGTACGCCCTTTGCGCATTTCATCCTGAGCCAAAAACATCGCCTTTTGAAGTCCGTGCGCCAATGGTGTGCCACCTCCGCCCCGCAAGCCGGAGAGCGCATTGCGTGCTCTCGCAAGGGACCGGGTCGGCGGCAACACCAATTCAGACTTAACACCGCGCAGGCTGATCAGAGCTACCTGATCACGTCTTGAATAACTTTCACCCAACAGCAACTCGACAGCACCCTTTGCCTCTCCCAATCGATTGACGGCAGTCGAACCGGAAGCATCGACCACGAAAATTGTGGTGCTTTCAGAGGGCTTAATGTAACGCTTTACATGAAAATCACGCCTCCTTACCTGGATCCGGTTCGGATTTGGGCTGTGCTCTTTCCGCATCTTTTGCCAAGGAGCTGATGCACGAAGGGTCGCAATCAAATCAAGGCGTTTCCCATAATCAAGGTTGCCGCGCATGCTTTCAATCGGTCTGCCACGTTTGAAGCTGACGGTTTTTTCGCCGCTGCGCCCGGTCAAACGCTTGCCAGGTTTCATATTTTGTGAACGCTTAAGGTCGGCCAACAGTTCAGCCGGCAGTGTCGCTGAAATACTGCTTACATCCATATCCCGTGACACATTGTCAGAAGATTTCGATACTGCATCCGTTGTGTTTTCTTCATCTTCTTGACTTGGAGACTCTTCCTCAAATTCCTCTGAAGTTTCATCGAAAGGGACTATGGTTGCTTGATTTTTCAGGCTCAGGCGAATTGCAGCAAACACATCTTCCCGCTCGACCATTCCTCGGCCATGGAACCCGGCATGGAAGGCTGCCACATGTATTGCCTGCAGCGATGGCCTGAGTGAAGTAAGTCCAAAACTGAGGGAAACGGTACATAATTCCTCAGCAAGCGATGCATCGCACAAGGCCGGCCTTATGGCACAAGAGGCTGAGGGGTTATGGGTTGAGGCAGCGTCGCGAAGTTTGACTTCAGTTAAATCCAGATGGAACATAAGTCTGTCACGCAAACTGACCGGCAAGAACTCTGTGTCTTGTTCTGCTTGATCGATTACCACAAGGCCAAGATTAAGCGCTCTTGGTGAATCGGTAGAGCAGTCATTAATTGGAATGCTGCCGCTATCAAGAACACTACCTAACCCCGCTGCCATATCAGGCATCATCGGACCGGACAGGGATATGGCCAGCAAACCATCATGGCATCTGGAAAGTAAACCAGTCTCATATACACGCTCACCAGCAACAAGAGTGGCCGACAAATCAAGGTTTCCCAACAAGTCAACAAATGCCGTTGCTGTTTGAATTCTTCTTATTGGTTTTTCAGGAAGAACCGACTCAAGTCGCTCAAGCCAGATATCCAGCACCGGTCCTGCCTGTGCCCGTATATGAAATGTCGGCATCCTGAATGAGGGTGAAGAAGCCATGCCCGCAGCAAGTTCAATTGCAAGACAGGCATCTTCCCAGTTGGCTAAACTGGCATCATAATTTTCACTTGGGTTTTTGATATGAGGCATGACCTAGCTCTCAATCAGGCTGCGTCCCGGTTGGCAAAAATCTCTTCAAGTACACGCTCGACTCGAACCGATCCTCGTGCATCATCGAGAGGGTTTTTCCGCAAACGATGGCTTAATGCAAACGGTGCCATTCTGCGAACATGGAAAGCCGAAACAGAGTTGTCACCACTCCAAGCAGCGTCAGCACGTGCTGCCTTGATCAGCGTGAGTTCCCCCCTCAACCCGTCAGTACCGAGCCCGATGCAAACTTCTGCAATAAGGTTCAGAATGTCATCATCAACAGACACAACGCCAATCAGGTCACGGGCTCGATTAATGCGATTGCGGACCTTTGTCGTTTCACGTTTCCACTTGCGCACGAAAGCGGAAGGATCAGCATCGTAGGCTTCTCGCCTGCGGATAATCTCCACTCGCTTCTTGATGTCCATCGGTGTTTCAACTTCAACTGAAAGACCGAACCGATCCAAGAGCTGAGGTCTGAGTTCGCCTTCTTCCGGGTTCCCACTCCCAATCAGCACAAATCGCGCAGGATGTCGGATTGACAATCCTTCCCGTTCAATCACATTCCATCCAGACGCAGCGACATCCAAAAGCACATCAACCAAATGATCTTCAAGAAGATTTACCTCATCAATGTACAAAAACCCGCGATTTGCATCAGCAAGCAGGCCAGGCTCAAATTCTTTTTCTCCATCTACCAAAGCACGTTCAATATCCAGAGATCCCAGC
>JBCCYR010000335.1:0-3739 GCA_039189355.1 Pseudomonadota bacterium | reverse complement strand
CGACCACTTTTCCCAAGCGGATTCGGTCAATCAGGTTTCCAAACGCTCCTGCCACGACCAGCGCATAACCAAGGGCTGACAACCAGCGTCCGGGTTCAAGACTTCTCCAAAGCCACAGAATGAAGAGAATGATTGCGATGGTCAGAATAATGAGTGGAAACGAACCCAGTCCGGAAAGAAATGAGAATGCAACCCCTTCATTGTAAGTTCTGTAAAGTGAGAGGAATGGAATCACTTCAATTCGCTGATACAGAGGCAAAGTGGTTTCAACCCAGTATTTTGAAATCTGGTCAACTGCAACGAGGGCGGCGATTGGTATAATCCAGCGTATCATGTTCATCCCGTGATCCCTTCCATCGGCGGCAGGCGTTTACCCATGTGGAACAACATTATTCCGGTAGCAATTGCCAAATTCAGGGAATCCGCAGAACCGGCCATCGGGATCAAAATAAGCTTGTCGCAGGTTTCAGCAAGACTGTCCGGCAAACCCTGCTGCTCATTGCCCATAAGCAACAGGACAGGCTGAGACTTGAAATCCACGTTTCTATAATCCGTTGCTCCTGCCAGATGGGTTCCGGCAACCAAACCCGGCCATTTCCCACGATAGTCCAGAAATTCATCTTCTGTCATCCGGACAAGGGGAACATTGAAAATCGATCCCATGCTTGCCCGCGTTGCTTCAACAGAAAACGGGTCCGTTGTTTCGCCCACAAGAATGATACCGTCCACGCCCGCACAATCGGAGGTGCGGATTATGGTGCCAAGATTTCCGGGATCCCGAACCCGGTCAAGGGCAACCATAACAGTATGTGCGTCATCGATGTTTGAAATCGCATCACTCCACCGTTGCTCCATTACACCAACAACCATCTGCGGGTTGTCGCGCCGCGTAATGGACGAAAGCACCTTGTCATTGACTTCGAGAATGTCACCACCACGCGCGCGAACCGATGCGGCCAGTTCCGACAATGCGTTGTTGTTTTCTGCATAGGCAGATGAATAGATCAGCGTTCTGATAATCCAGCCGTTATCGAATGCATCCCGGACAAGTTTCATGCCTTCAACCATGAAGGTTCCGGTATCATCCCGGGTTTTCTTCATGGCAAGCGCGCGAACGGATTTAACGCGCAGGTTTGAAACCGCTGTAATCTGCTGCACCTTGCCGGGGCGTTGGGGAATGGATTTCTGCATCATGCCACCCAACGGCTGAACAAGGATGTTGAAAGAAGCCGGTCGCTGTCTTTCGTTCTCAAAACCAGTTCTCCGGATTCAAGACTACCTGACTGATCAGAAAACTTCTCACGCATGATTTCATGCATTGCATAAAAGGAAGACCGGATGGAATACGCGGTCAGGACAACAAAAGAGGAATTTTCATTGGTAAGCTGCCGGACCAGTTCCAGCATGTGAGGCAAATGATCGAACAATTGCCACACCTCACCCTTTGGACCCCTGCCGTATTTTGGCGGGTCCAGCAGTATTCCGTCATACACGTTGCCGCGCCTTACTTCACGTTCACAAAACCGGACGGCATCTTCGCAAATCCAGCGGATGGGTTTGCCTTCAAGACCTGCCATTTCCTGATTTTGCCGCGCCCAGCCAATTGCTTTTTTTGAAGCATCAATATGGGTGACCTGAGCGCCGGCACGCGCTGCCACGAGGGAGGCAAGACCTGTATAGCCAAAGAGATTGAGCAATCTGAATTGCCCGTTGTGAGGCCTGTGGTTGCTGATTCTGTCAGCGGCAAATCGCCAGTGTGCAGCCTGTTCCGGAAAAACACCGACATGCCTGAAAGATGTAAAACGACCCAGATACGGAATGCCATTCCAGCTTAGCGGCCAGGTTTCTTGCAACTTCTGTTTTGGGAAATTCCAGCGACCCGCGCCTTCTTCGGATGTATCCCCTGTAAAGATCGCGTCAGCCTTTTTCCATTCCCGGTCATGCAATTCAGGCTTCCAGATTGCCTGGGCTTCAGGACGAATGATTCTCAGCTTGCCGTATTGCTCAAGCTTGATGCCATTACCGCTATCCAGCAAGGCATGATCCTTGTCTGGCTGATTTTCAAGAATGAGCGGACAGGTTTCATTCAAACGTGTTCCAGCAAATTTTTCAGTTTGTTGCTGCATGGGCGAGAGCAATTACATGCAAAGCCAATTGTTTCAACTGTGAAGATACAAATCAAACCGAGATTGCATGCAGTTTGGCTCCATTTTTTTTGAGCCAGGCTTTCTGGGTTTCCATATCCGGGCAAAGTTTTTTGGTTAGTGCCCAGAAACGGTCTGAGTGGTTCATTTCCATCAAATGGGCAACTTCATGTGCAGCCAGATAATTGATGACTTCCGGCGGTGCCATGATAACGCGCCAGGAAAAGGAAAGCGTACGCGTAGACGAGCATGACCCCCAGCGGCTTGTCGTGTCAGTAATCCGGATTTGCTTGGGACGAACGCCAATTGCTGTCGCATGTATATTAACATAGCCGTCGAGTTCTTTGCGAGCTTCCTGCTTTAACCAGGAAAGCAGTTTCCGGCCAATTGCATCTTCTGCACCGGGCACTTCCATTATGTTTTCGCCATTATCAGATTTTGCAGTTACCAGACCTCGTAATTTTCCTGATGAAACAATCCGGTGGTTTTTGCCCTTATAGGGCACTACAGCACCAGCGCTCAGTGTTGTTTTTTCAGGCAATCGGGCGATCCGGACAGCGGCCCAGTTTGCATTCCGCTCCACGAAAGCCTCGATCTCATCATCGCCCACGTGGCAGGGTGTTGTAACCTTGAGGCCATCTCCACCGGGAACGATGCGTAGGGTCAACCGCTTTGCCCGGTCATTCTCCACTACCTTTACAGGCAAAAACCGTCCGTCGATTTCAATATCGAAATCGCGATTCCGTTTTTGGAGTTGCTGGAAGAAAGAAAAGGCCATCTCAAGTCTTTAGCTGATTCTGGAGAAACAAAAAACGGGGCCTGAGGCCCCGCAGACTGTTGTAACCTATCGTCCAAAACATCAGGTGTCGATGATATCGCCCTTGCCCTTTGACTTGCCAGAACGCGGTGCAGGCTTGCGCTTGCGCGTATTCATGAACGCATCAAACTCTTCCTTGTCCTTGGCACGACGGAGTTCGCGCTGATACTCTTCGAACTCACGAATGGATTCATCAAGCTTCCGGCGTTCTTCTTCAAGACGTGCCAGTTCAACTTCGCGCCATTCGTCAAACGCCACATTGCCTGAACCGTAAGAGGAAGCGCGGCGGCATGACGCGTTAAATTTTTCGCTGACAGAATCAGTAGCACGGTTCACGTCCCGTTTGAAATCATCCAGCCGATCGCCCCACAGGATGCAGGCCAGCATTGCAAGACCTAATGGCCAGAAAATCATGAAGCCCACGATCATCAGTGCAATTGTTGCAGGTGTCCATGCAGGACGGATTAATGCTGTTTGTGACATATGTTATTCCCTCAAATTAGTTTACCAGAGTTATTTTTTCCGGCCTTCCTTTACGTAAGGTGGGGACGAAAGGCCCTGATTTCAAGGGGTTTGGAGGATTCAGCTGCTTGCAGCAGTTATCTCATCCAGTACCGAAAGTGCTGCCGCCTTTGGATCGGGTGCTCCAGTGATTGGGCGGCCGACAACCAGATGCGTTGCTCCGGCTGTGATCGCATCAGCTGGCGTCATGACCCGTTTCTGGTCACCAATGTCAGAGCCTTCAGGCCTGATTCCCGGTGTTACGATTGCCATGTCG
>JBCCYR010000334.1:0-3746 GCA_039189355.1 Pseudomonadota bacterium | reverse complement strand
TGCAGCAGGGTTACATCATGCGCCGCCATGGCACAAAGATTGAACTCTGGGACAATCTGAAAGGCATTTTCAGCCGAAAGCCGAAAGACGAAGATCCACAACTCGGCCGGGGCAAAGACGAAGCCAAGAAATGACCGGACATGACAACAGGTTTGATGAAGCCGCTCTCGAACGGGGGCGGCTTTTGTTTGCGCGTGAATGGGAATTCATCCGTGGTGTTCCTTCCATGAAATTCCTGCCGCCGGAAGGTCCGGTGGAGATTTCCTTTGCCGGACGCTCCAATGTCGGCAAATCCTCACTGATCAATGCACTGGTCAACCAAAAAGGTCTCGCGCGTACATCCAACACACCGGGCCGTACGCAGGAGCTGAATTATTTTATCCCGGCCAACTCGGGCGACGTACCTGATCTGGCTATCGTGGACATGCCCGGTTACGGATATGCAAAAGCCCCCAAGACACAGGTTGAGGCGTGGACAAGGCTTGTATTCTCCTACCTTCGGGGCCGCTCCACCCTGCGGCGTGTATTCGTGCTGATTGATGCAAGGCACGGCATCAAGAAAAATGACGAAGAAGTTCTCGATCTGCTGGATACAGCCGCAGTTTCATATCAGATTGTTCTGACGAAGGCAGACAAGATCAAGAAAGATGCATTGTCAAGACTGGAAGAAAAAACGCTTGAACAAATCGCCAAACGGGCGGCGGCCTTTCCCGAACTCGTTGTTACTTCCTCTGAGAAAGGGTTTGGGGTGCCGGACTTGAGAGCAACAATTGCCGGATTGATATAAGCTTGATCCCGCAACGCCTGATACCATGATGGTGGCTCTGGCATTCGCCGGCTGTAGCTGGTTATTGGTACGCTGATTGCGAACCGGGGTGTGCCAGAATTTTCAGACAACTAAGCCGTTGCTGCAATTGTCCTTTCCCGCTAAGACAGCGCGGGTGACACAAGGGCAATTGCGATATGACCGACGACAACAAGCCGAAAGGCCTCGCTGAGGCAGAAATTCTTTCCCAGGCTCTGCCTTACATGCAGCGCTATGCCGAACGCACTGTTGTCATAAAATATGGCGGTCATGCAATGGGCGATGAAGCGCTTGGAAAGGCATTCTGCCGCGATATTGCCCTGCTGAAACAGTCCGGTGTACATCCGGTTGTGGTGCATGGTGGCGGGCCGCAAATTGGCAGCATGCTGGAACGCATGGGCATCAAGTCAGAGTTCCGTGACGGTTTGCGAGTAACAGATGCGCAGACCATCGAGGTGGTCGAGATGGTGCTTGCGGGTTCAATCAACAAACAGATTGTCGCTTCGATCAATGCCGAGGGAGCGCGGGCAGTTGGCTTGTGCGGCAAGGACGGGAACATGGTTCTGGTCGAGAAAGCCCGCCGTACCAAGGTGGACCCCAATTCCAACATTGAACGCATTATCGATCTTGGGTTCGTTGGCGAACCGAAGGAAGTGGATTCCACAGTATTGGATCTGGTCATTGAAGCAGGCCTCATTCCGGTGATTGCGCCTGTATGTTTTGGCAAGGACGGCAAAACCTATAACGTCAATGCGGATACGTTTGCAGGCGCATTGGCTCAGGCACTGGATGCAAAACGCCTGCTGTTTCTGACGGATGTGGAAGGGGTTCTCGACAAGGAGCAGAACCTCATCAAGGAGCTTTCCGTTGATCAGGCGGCGGCACTCATCAAGAATGAGACCATAAGCGGCGGCATGATCCCGAAGGTTGAAACCTGCATTGAGGCATTGGGGGAAGATGGCGAAGGTGTGGAAGGCGTAGTGATTGTGAACGGCAAGAAACCGCATGCGGTTTTACTGGAACTGTTTACCGAGCATGGTGCCGGAACGCTGATCACGCAGTGACTTCCAGGCTCAGGGCCACAACACAAGCAGAATGATGCCTGCGGTTATCAGTACGCAACCTATGATTTCCGGTTTGTTGATGCGTTCCTTGAAGAAGAAGACAGACGAAGCAAATGCAAACAGCATCTCGATCTGGGCAACGACTTTAACAAGGGCCGCCTGCTGCAGTGTAAAAGCTGTAAACCATCCGAATGAAGCGGTTGCGCCCACAAATCCGACGAGCAGGGCAGGCTTTGATGCTTTTGCAATGAGTGAGAACTGTTCGCGTTCGCGCATTGCGATCCAGACCAGCATGATCAGGGTTTGCAGTACGATTGCAAACACCAGCGTTGTTGAAGACTGGATAAAGAAGACCTCATGATCAACCGCTAGAGCTGCAGCGCGATAGCCGACCGCAGCAAGGCCAAACAATGTTCCTGACGCAAGGCCCAGCAATGCTACTTCCGAGAAAACGGAGGTCAAAACCGACCGTATGGTGATGGTCGTACGTGCAACCGAAATCAGCATCACGCCTACAATGCTGATCGCAATGGCGATAATGCCGCCTGCGGACAGTTTTTCACCGAAAAAGATCAGGGCAAACAGGGCGGTTTGTGCCGGCTCGGTTCTGGAATAGGCAGTGCCGACTGCAAAATTGCGAAACGAGAATGTCTGCAACAGGAGAAACGTCGCTGCGATTTGTGCAACCGCTGCAATGGTCGCCCAAAACCAGAACGCTTGCGTGAAGCCGGGATACTCGCTTCCGGTAACGCTTATCGCGACAATCCAGTAGAGCAGCGCAAACGGAACACCAAATCCGAACCGCACAAAGGTGGCGCTGATAGTGCTCATCGAGCCTTTGAGATATTTCTGGACCGTGGAGCGAATGTTCTGAAAAAACGCGGCAGCGATTGTAATGATGATCCAGAGTTCCATATGCCCCTCGTGCAACATCGCTGGCACAACGTCAAGAATCGTGCTTAAGGCAGGCAATGAAAAAATTCACTGAAATAGATACCTGGGTTTTCGATCTCGACAACACCCTTTACCCCCGCCACTGTGACCTGTTTTCGCAGATTGATGTCCTGATGACGGGATATGTTTCCAGGTTGACCGGACTTGAACATATGCAAGCGCGAAAACTGCAGAAAGACCTTTACCGCGATTATGGAACGACATTGCGAGGGCTCATGGAAACACACGGCATCGATCCGCATGACTTTCTGGGCGTGGTGCATGACATCGACTATTCGCCCCTGCCAAAGAAACCGGAACTCGCCGGGATGTTGCAGGCGCTTCCCGGCCGTAAACTGATCTATACCAACGGTTCTGTGGAGCACGCCCGCAACACGCTTGAAGCGATGGACATCAGCCATGAACTGTTTGACAGCATTTTCGACATCGTTGCTTCAGATTTCGAACCAAAGCCCCATCCGGAACCTTTCGACAAGTTTCTGAAAGCCCATGATGTGGACGGCTCCAAAGCGGCCATGTTTGAGGACCTGCCCCGCAATCTGGAACCTGCCAAAGCGAGCGGCATGGTAACCGTACTCGTCACGCCGCAGAATACGGGAAATTACAAGGTTGAAAGCTGGGAGCACATCGAAACCGGCGAAAGTTATATCGATCACCAGACCGATGATCTGGATGGTTTCATTGATGAAATATTAAGCGTGGTATCGTAATATTTTAGCTGTTTAGCTTAAATGATGCCCAAATGGATAAAGACATAAACCACCGACAGGCTAAGATAGTTATGCCTCAACCATATCTCTGGTGGTTTGTTACAGTTTTGGCTTCTCTTTCTGTGATCGCTTACGGCTTTGCATTAGCTGCAAGGCCGGAAACAGTTACAATTTATGCTCTCTTTTTACCTGTAATTCTTTTGCTGTGGAGCG
>JBCCYR010000333.1:0-3747 GCA_039189355.1 Pseudomonadota bacterium | reverse complement strand
GGCAACCTCATCAAGAGACAAGGTGTCCGGTTTACTGTCACCAAATGCAGCAACGGTTGCAGATGGCTTGGTACCCGGCTTGACCGGATATTCATAGACAACTTCTGCATATAGTTCCTGAGCCGTACCGCTCGACAGGAATTCCATCAGCTTGATGGCGGCGTCCTTGTTTGGAGAGTGCTTTGCGAGCGCCATGCCGGACAGGTTGACATGGGTTCCGCGGTCGCCGGAATTCGGGAACAGAACCTTCATGGATTTGGCCCATTCCTTCTGTTCAGGGTCTTTCTTGTTGTTCTGCATCAGGCCGACGTAATATGTATTGCCGATACCAAGATCACACTCGCCTGAAAAGATGCCTTTTGCCTGCGCCCGGTCATTGCCGTCCGGCTTGCGGGCCAGGTTGTTTTTGACACCAGTTAGCCATTCCTCGGCAAAGGCTTCACCCTTGTTGGCAATCATGGATGCGATCAGGGCAACATTGTATGCATGCTGTCCGGAACGCGTGCAGATTTTGCCTTTCCATTTCGGGTCTGCCAGTTCTTCATAGGTAATTGTGTCCTGTGCAACACGGTCTTTGGAAGCGTAAACCACACGGCCACGCGTTGTGAGGCCAAACCATGTCCCCGCGGGATCACGATAGCTTGCCGGAATGTTACCGTTGATTGTGTCGTTGGTAACAGACTGGGCCAGTCCTTCATTGGTGATGCCTGAAAGACGCCCGATATCCACGGTTAGGATAACATCCGCAGGAGAATTTACACCTTCAGCTTTCAGTTTTTCGACCATGCCTTTTTTTAGAAACTGCACTTGTGTCTTGATGCCAGTTTGCTTTGTGAACTCGGCGAGAAGCGGTGCAATCAGGTCAGGCTGGCGATAGGAGTAGATGTTGACTGTATCTGCGGCGAGAGTAGGCGCTGCTGTCGAAGCTGCCATAGCAAACGACAAGGCACCAAAAAGGTTGCGAGGACGGAACATTAGATTTCTCCGGTTTGATAAATGATATGCTCTCAATTTGAAGAGCCTGATCCAAAATGTCAACAAACCTGACAAAAAAAGTAAAGATTGGAATAGTTCTAAAACATACAGTTTGACTCAAGTTAAAACTTGACTACGATTGTCAGGAATACCTGAGTAGCAAATCGAATAATACCGTTTGATGGAATTTGATATGTACAGATTTTTCTCTGTTTCAATTGATTGTCCCGTGTTTGCAATCCTGCGATTGCTTGAGGTGTTCGAACGCGATCACCAGCGCAATTCTGGGCCTTTGGAGGACACTTGGGCATGACCTGTACGGGACAACAATATCTTGGCAGGCCATCCGAACATCTTGTGCTGGAAGGATATCGCCTCTGGAGTAGCGGAATAATCACAGGCGATTACTCCAACTGGGACAGCGCCTGGAACCTTTTCGCGGTTAAACTGGGAGTAAAAGAGGGCAGGTTGGCACTGAATGCGCTTACCAGGTTCACAAAAACATTGGGACTGTGCGCTGCCTGTCCTTTGAAAACCAGCCCGGTTGGCTGTTACTCGTTATGTCGGGATGAAGTACTTATCTTGGGTTTGCTTTCCGGCATTCAACACGATGATGAAACGGTAATAACGCTGTGCCTTGATGCTCTTGCGTGTCCAAAGCGTTGTGAGGAAGTGCTGCTTGCGGCTGAGTTTTTTGCAACAATCATGCGAACACTGAACAAGCTGCTGCTTCCGGTCCCGGCAAATACCATAAAGGCAATTCTGACCGAGAACATTTCAACCAGCACACTGCATTGATGAAGAGCAGGAAAGCTGCAGGGTTTCAGGGACCGGATTACGATTTTCCGGCAGCCGAGCGACAAGGATGGACTGCGGATTAAATCCGTTGAACAAACTGTACTTGACTGTTCAAAACCCAGATGCAGATTAAGACCGAAGCGCAGAGTAATCGAACGCCCTGGTTCATTCTGCTTCGCGTCAGCACTGACAAGATCATTTGCAGGATATTAAAGCATGAGTGATAAAGCGTCTTTGCAAGAAGACTCTCAGCCGATTTCGGCGGACCTTCAATTCATAAACAGCGGCTATCGTCTGGTTAGCGACGACGCAGCATTCGCTGATTGTGTGCTGGCGTGGACCAAGAAATTGGCGAAAGCAGAAGCGGAAGACAGTGATCCCTCGATTGATGACGATGCCTTGGTCAGTGGTTACATCAATGGCGTTCAAGGTCTGCTGGAAAAACTGAACAGTCCAAAGGAGCCGAATCCGATTGATGAAGCGGTAAGTGAGATCGATGCTGCGGCTATGGTGATCACGCCTCAAGGCATTGTGGTTGCTGCCAATGTTGACGCAAGACAACGCTTTGATGCCGTTCAAGGCCAGAAAAACAGATTGAAATGGCTTGATCCTGTTTCCAGCTCTGATTTTCAAGCTGTGGTAACCAGCACCCAGACCTTAACAAACCAGCCCAGTCAGCATGCCATTGTACGCACCAGCAATGAACGCCATTCACGAGGCATGGCAGAGGTATACGCACTGCCGATCAGAAATGGTGAATCGCATTACATTGTCATCCGCGCACTGGAGACGAAATGGGCACCGGCGGTCGACATCGCACTCAAGCAAGCATTCAACCTGACAGCCGCGGAACGGGAAGTGGCGAGAGGGCTCTACGAAACGCGCGACACGGCACAGATCGCCGGGTTGCGAAAAACAACATCCCAAACAATCCGCACACAAATCCGTACTATCTTGCGGAAAACGGACACAACTTCTCAAGTCGATCTTATTCGCCTGATTGGCTTGCTGAATGCGCGTGCGAGCCACGGATTGCGCAGCAAACATTTGGCTTGGCGGGATCCATGGGGAAATTACCGTATTCTTCGTGGACCCAACGGGAAGCAAATTGCCTACAGCTGGACGGGTGATGAGCATGGTGTGCCGGCAGTGCTGATCCATGGCAGTATTCAAGGATATCTGCTGGGTGACGCGATTGAACACCGTCTTAAAAGCGAAGGCATTCGTCTTTATGCAGTAATCCGCCCCGGTTTCGGCGACTCCGACAGTTGCTCGGAAACAAACTCGCTGGAAGAACAAGCAGATGCAATAGGCTGGTTGGTCGATCAGCTGGGCCTTCAGGGAAGCCCTGCAATTGGACTCGGCAACGGTTGTGCATCACTTTACTATCTGGCTGCAAAACGCCCGAACCTGTTTAGCCGCCTTTTGGTCACTGGCCTTGTGAAACCTTACTCGAATGAGTCGATTGCCCGTTTTACACCTACTCAAAGGGTAACGATCAAGTTGTTGCGTTATGCTCCCAAGACCTCCGTCACATTGGCGAAGATATGCTATCGCTATGTTCAGCAAAAAGGGGCAAACTGGTATTTGGCCCATGGTTGGAATGACGTGCCGGAAGCAAAGGAAACACTTGCAAATCCTGATATCATTCCATTTATTCGAAATGCCTGCGAGTTGACCCTGACAGCAAATGTCAGGGATTATCTGCAGGAGATGCAGACTCAATGGAATCTTGACCCTGAGATTATTGAAAAGGTTGCCTGTCCGGTGTCTCACTTGCACGGGGAGTTTGATCGCTCCGTGACTGTTGAGGAAGCTGCGGAACTGGCAGGGAAAATGCCGAATTTCACCAGCGAAGAAGTACCTGATGCCGGATATTTCCTTCCCTACGAAAAGCCGGAATTTTTTGCAGAACGTATAGTCAAAGCGGTTCTGGGCTAAATTCGCAGTCAATTGCCGCCGGGTACATCAACT
>JBCCYR010000332.1:0-3756 GCA_039189355.1 Pseudomonadota bacterium | reverse complement strand
GTTCAAATACATTCTGGTGGACGAGTATCAGGACACGAACGTTGCACAGTATTTGTGGCTGAGATTGTTGGCGCAACGGAATTCTTCTATTTCCGAAGACGCTTCGGCTGGTGCTGCCACGGCGGGGGAAATTTCCCTTTCTGACAATATGGAGCATGGCACCTCTGCCTCCGTGGCAGCAGAAAGTTTGGCGGCCAGCCAAACTGCCACTGCGTCAGCGGACGAAAGCACGGAGGTGCTTTCGGAAAACAAACAAAGACCCAATCTGTGTTGCGTGGGCGATGACGATCAATCTATCTACGGCTGGCGCGGAGCAGAAGTCGACAACATCCTACGGTTTGAAAAGGATTTTCCCGGCGCGAAGGTCATCCGCCTTGAACGCAATTACCGCTCCACCGCACATATTCTCGGTGCCGCCGGCCACCTGATCGCCAACAATGAAGGTCGCCTCGGCAAGACACTCTTTACCGAGCACGCGGATCCGGATGATCCCAAGGTGATCGTTTCCGCCGGTTGGGACTCCGAAGAAGAAGCCCGTACCATCGGCGACGAAATCGAAAGCCTGCAGACCAAAGGGCACAGCCTCAACGAAATCGCGATCCTGGTCCGCGCTTCCTTCCAGATGCGGGAGTTTGAAGACCGGTTCGTGACGATGGGCCTGAACTACCGCGTGATTGGCGGCCCGCGCTTTTATGAGCGCATGGAAATCCGCGATGCGATGGCCTATTTCCGCGTTGTCTGCCAACCCGCAGATGATCTCGCCTTTGAGCGCATTATTAATAAGCCAAAGCGCGGAATCGGAGACACAACCATACGCAAAATTAATGATCATCGGCGTGCCCGTAACATACCGATGACGATGGCGGTACGCGAACTTGTTGAAACGGATGAATTCAAAGGCAAACTGCGGGCCACTCTCCAAGGAGTACTCGACAATTTCGACCGGTGGCGTGGCGAGCTGGATTCCACCTCGCACACAGACTTGGCCGAGATGATCCTGGAAGAATCCAGCTACACCGAAATGTGGCAGAACGACCGCTCGGCCGAAGCACCAGGACGCCTTGAAAACCTCAAGGAACTCATCCGCTCCATGGAGGAGTTCGAAAACCTGCCCGGCTTCCTCGAACACGTTTCCCTCGTCATGGACACGGACAACAATGCAGACATGGATGCAGTCTCGCTGATGACCCTGCACTCCGCCAAGGGGCTGGAGTTTGACACAGTCTTCCTGCCCGGCTGGGAAGAAGGTCTGTTCCCGCACCAGCGCTCACTCGATGAAGGGGGACGATCAGGACTGGAGGAAGAACGCCGCCTTGCTTATGTCGGCATCACGCGCGCGCGCCAGCGTTGTCATATCTCGTTTGTTTCCAACCGCCGCATCCACGGTCTTTGGCAGGCGTCAATTCCCTCCCGCTTTGTCGACGAATTACCGGAAGCCCATGTGGAAGTGAACGAAGGTTCAACCTCTTATGGCGGCTACGGTGCAGCAGGTGCCGGCGGACGCTACGGCTCCAGCCGGTTTGACAATGTGGACACGTTTGATTCAGGCTATTCAAGCCCCGGCTGGCAACGGGCGAAAGGCAGGCAAGGATTTGGCGAAGCGGACAGCCGCTGGGGCAACCGCTCCGGCCCGCAGACTTCCGGCTCCATGGGCAAGACTATCGAGGGCCAGTTGATTGCTTCTTCCGTCAACGAAGGCTCGCGTTTCGCGGTCGGCGACCGGGTCTTTCACATGAAATTCGGCAACGGCAACATCGCCTCCATCGATGGCAACAAACTCACCATCGACTTCGACAAGGCAGGGCAAAAACGGGTGCTGGACTCGTTTGTTGAAGGGGTTTGAAGAAGACACTTAATCTCCGCCAAGAAGACCTTTGCCATGCATTACAACACCCGCCAGCATCTCTTAAGTGACCAACAGATGCGCACCAGACGGTTTGTCCAACGTCTCGCGCGGGTGAATGTCGGCAAAAATCTCGATAATGTTGTTTTCCGGATCGCGGAAAAACAGCGTGCGATGACACCAGTCCTGATTGGTAGGCGCCTCAATAACGTCAATCCCTTGCCCGACCAGTGCCTCATATGCCAGATCCACATCGGCCGGCGGCACCCGAAAGCTTAATTGAATGCTGGCAGAGTTGCCCGGAACAGAAGGCCCGTCATAGGCTCGGCCCCGCTTGCGCAGACCAAGAAACAAGGTCCCAACGCGGAAAAAAACCATCCGGCCATGTGTGCTCTCATCGACCTGAAATTGAAACAAACCGGAATAGAACTTGTCCATCTTTTCAAGGTCGTCGCAAAGAAGAATGACATAGTCCAGACTGCGTATCGCACCAAAACCGTTATACTCACTCATGCTATGTCTCCATTCTGGTTTAATGATTGTGGCTCGCGGAACCGGTCATCCGGGATTACAGCAATGGGGATCACTTCGACCAGCAACTCCGGCGAAATCAACCCGGCAGCCTGGATCAGTATGCTGACCGGTCCATCTTTCAGTTGCAGCTTTTCAGCACGAACTTTTTGAATGGCTGGCATGTCCTCGGGATCGACGTAGAAAATTGTAAGGGACACGATATCTTCCAGCCGTCCCCCAACAGCGTTCAGAATATGTTCAACATTATCAAAGCATTGGCGTGTCTGGGCTTCGCAGTCACCTTTGCCGATTACATGGCTGTTGCTGTCCCATGCAACCTGCCCGGTGATATGTAAAACCCTGCCTTTCGGCTCAATAACACCATGATGAAATGGCCGCCCCAGTTGTGGCCAGCCGGACGGCGGGTTGTATCTGATCGTCATGCTTCAATTTCCTCTTTCAAATCTTGTCAGCATGCTGGGCTCGTAGCGCCCTCACAGCAAGCGACAAAAATTGAGAGCAAGGCTTAGATAATCTAAGTCTACAAATGCCATCCTTCATGTTACGAAACGGACCGGAGGCAGATTTTTGACTTACAGATTTCCATCACTGAACGGGCTTAAAGCTTTTGAAGCCGCTGCACGCCACCTTAGTTTCAAGGCCGCCGCCTCAGAACTTGGAGTAACGGCTGGCGCCATAAGCCAACAGGTCAAACGCCTGGAAGAAGCACTCGGAATATCGCTGTTTCGCCGGCTTCCCCAAGGCTTGCTGCTCACGAAAGAGGGTGAAGCATATCTGCCTGAGGTCTCGAAAGCGTTTGATTTGTTGACCGATGCGACTGAAAGAGTGGCGCCGGCCATGAACGGTCGAAAGCTCAGCATCGGCATATCACAAAGCATTTTGGACAAACTCCCAAAGGGATGGCCCCGGCATTCGCCCGATCTTGATCCTTACGTTCGAGAAACGCGAGTTAGTGATGATGTTGAACTTATCTGGACCAATGATCTTGATGCACTGCTTCTTGACCGGAGCACAAGACACAATGGGTTGTCAGAACAAGAGGTCTGCATGCAAAATTGCATTGAGCCACTGTTCTTCGTAACACGACCCGGTCTCGCGAACTGCCGGCAATCACGTGCCATTATCAGTGAACTCGAGTGCTGACCGCTTATGGACTGTGTGAGCAATCAAACAAGGAGGGACTTCCGCAGACAGTTTGGGAAGGTTTTGGGGAAGTAGACATCAATTAAACTTTTATGCAAGTATATAAATTTTTATGTACTTGGAGTTTAATGATGGGCAAAGAATATATAATTATATTATGCTTTATTGCTTACATAATTATCTCAACACTTTTAAGCCTTTTGTATTTCAGACGCGTTCTGAAAATGAGAAAAATC
>JBCCYR010000331.1:0-3758 GCA_039189355.1 Pseudomonadota bacterium | reverse complement strand
CCTGACTACAGCAGAACCGACTTTTGTGGTCACGGTATATCCGACACGACAGTTTTGAACCGCAGTGTTCGCCTTGGCCTGCAAGGTTAAAGTCGATGTGGAGTAGCGGCTCCCTGAGCGCAGTCTCAGGAAGTCTTTTCGTGCGGGAAGCTTTTCTATGTGTAACGAGTGTCTGCCGGACATATCCGTCGTCTCCGGCAACATCCAAAACCCCTGGATTGGGAGGTTTAAGCAGACAGGCGCTTGCGGCCCTTGGCGCGACGCAATGCGATTACGCGGCGACCGCCTTTCGTTGCCATGCGGGCACGAAATCCGTGGCGGCGCTTGCGGACCAGGTTACTCGGTTGAAACGTACGCTTCATAATTAAAATATCCACCTTGCAAGTAGTGGACCCTCATGTTCAATTTCGCTTGTCAGGCCTGTTGCAAAACCATCCCGTTGAATGATTTTCAAGCAATCCGAAGTGTCGAGAAAAACGCCACTCAATAAAGCAGCCCAAATTTTTGGCAGGTTATATGTGCCCATAAATATCAAGTCAACAAAAACTATTGCCAGCATGCCCTGTCAAACAGTCCCGAAACACATAAATGTCAACTTGTGTGATGGAAAACAGCCCTGAGTTCAGCTATTGCTCCTTAAAAGAGATGATCTGCCTCCTATTTAAAAGCCATATTTTATTCAAGATACTGAAATCAAATTTGACATGCTAAAACGCTGGATACCTATATTTATAATCATTGGACTGCTTGCTGCAGCTTATATGTTCGGTTTGCACGAGTATATTTCGCTCTCCAACCTTATCCGCCAACGCGAATTTCTCAGTAATCTCGTTACGGAAAACCTGCTTATGGCAATCGCAGGGTACATCATGCTTTACACACTCCTGGTCGCTATTTCGTTCCCGGGAGCCTCCCTCATTACCATGGCATCTGGCCTTCTGTTTGGAACCGTTGTCGGTGGCACGCTCACGGTTATCGGGGCCACACTGGGAGCGACGATCATATTTCTGATTGCAAGAAGCTCATTTGGTGATTTTCTACAAACCAAGGCAGGCCCGTTCATGAACAGAATGGTCGAGGGTTTCCAGAAAGATGCCTTCCAGTATCTTTTGACCATCCGGCTAACCCCCGTATTTCCGTTTTGGGTAGTGAATATTGTGCCGGCATTGTTGAACATGCGGCTTGCGCCCTATGCAATCGCAACCTTTTTCGGAATTATCCCGGGCACGTTCGTTTACGCGTCCATCGGCACAGGACTGGACAGCATCTTTGACAGTGTACTGGAAACGCAAGCCGGATGCGTTGAAGCAAATTCCTGCGAGTTCGATTTCAAGTCCCTGGTTACACCAGAAATTCTGTATGCATTGATAGGACTTGCTGCTGTATCATTTCTGCCGTTCGTGATTAAAAAAATCAGGGGCGGGCAATCTCTTGCAGAGCAAACCAACACAGCATCAAACACGCAGGATAAATCATGACTACGATATTGACACCAGACATTTGCGTCATAGGAGCCGGTTCCGGCGGACTGAGCGTTGCCGCTGCCGCCGCTGCATTCGGTGTGGATGTGGTTCTGATTGAAAAGGGCAAGATGGGTGGGGACTGCCTTAACTACGGCTGTGTTCCTTCCAAGGCGATCATTGCCGCCGGAAAACAGGCGCAAACAATGCGGGATGGAGAAAAGTTCGGTATAAAGGCGGTTGAGCCGGAGATCGACTATAAAAAGGTGCATGACCACATCCATGGCGTTATCGCAGCCATAGAACCAAATGACTCCGTGGAGCGGTTCACCGGACTTGGTGTCCACGTCATTCAGGCTGAAGGCAGGTTCAAGGATGAAAATACCGTTGTTGCCGGTGACAATGAAATTCGCGCAAGACGGTTTGTCGTGGCAACGGGTTCGTCAGCCTTTGTTCCACCCATAAAGGGGCTGGACAAGGTTCCTTACCTTACAAACGAGACAATTTTTGAAAACAAAAAGAAGATTGATCATCTTGTCATTATTGGTGGCGGGCCCATTGGCATGGAACTGGCACAGGCTCACCGCCGCCTCGGTTCAGAAGTAACCGTTCTTGAGGCTCAGACTGCGCTTGGTCAGGCTGACCCCGAACTTGCGGAAGTTGTGCTCAAGAGACTTGGCAAAGAAGGCATAAATATTGCCGATGGTGCCATGGTGACATCTGTTTCAAAGAGCGGCAGCAAGAAGATTACAGCGGAATATGAAGTAGGGGGAGAAAAGAAATCCGTCTCCGGAAGCCATATTCTGGTTGCTACCGGCAGGGCTGCAAACGTAAACGGGCTCGATCTTGAGAAAGCTGGTATCGAGTATGACCGCCGCGGGATCAAGACGTCACCGGATTTGAGAAGTACCAACAAGCGGGTTTATGCGATTGGCGATGTGGCAGGCAGCCTGCAATTTACCCATGTGGCCGGATACCATGCCGGCCTCGTCATACGGGGGCTTTTGTTCCGCAAAAAGGCCGTTCCCAACAATGAAATCATGCCGTGGGTCACCTTCACTGACCCGGAGCTTGCCAATGTCGGTTTGACAGAAAAGGAAGCACGGGAAAAATTTGGCGATGTCCAGGTTCTGACCTGGCCCTATCACGAGAATGACCGTGCCCAGGCTGAGCGTAAAACAGAAGGCCTGATCAAAATGATCGCCACAAAACGTGGCTTGATTGTCGGCGTGGGCATTGCCGGAGCAAACGCCGGTGAGATGATTAACATGTGGTCTCTGGCGATCACGAACAAAATGAAGCTCGGGAACGTTATAGGTTATGTGTCTCCCTATCCAACCATGAGTGAAATCGGCAAACGTGCAGCGATAACCAGCTACGGTCCGTTGGCAAAGAAACCACTCATCCGCTGGATCATCGCGTTCTTGAGAAGATTCGGATAAATTTCAGGCATGCCCGAACCGGAAAGATTAAAGTACAAAGACCCCGCCTCCGAAATGAATGAAAACGGAGGCAAACTTAAATTTTTCAAAAGCTTGTCAGCCAAGCTCCTTCTTTTGACGGTTGTTTTCATCATGCTGGCTGAAGTATTGATCTTTGTTCCGTCGGTGGCAAACTTCAGAAATGTCTGGCTTAGAACGCATCTTGATACTGCCGAAGCCGCGAGCATCGTCTATCTGGACTCTTCCGATATCATGTTGAGTGACGCAGCTGCCCTTCGGCTGCTTGAAACAACGCTTGCAACCACAATTGCTATCCGCAAGGATGGCGTTTCCCAGCTGATCGCTTCATCAAAAACACCGGGCGACATTGTTGAGCATATTGACCTTGACCAATCTACGGCATTTGGTTCGATACGCAGTGCGTTAGCGATGCTGGTCATGCCACCCGACAAACAATACCGGGTCTTTGGTACAATCACGTCCGGCGGGGCCGTTCTCGAACTGGTTCAGAGAATGGAATACATCCAGGAAGCAATGTGGCGCTATGCACGCAATATCCTGATCTTGTCTTTGCTGATTTCCGTGTTCGCTGCCGGACTGGTTTATCTTGCACTATACCGTCTGATCGTGCTTCCCATCATTCGGATTTCAGCGAACATGGACAATTTCTCGAAAGCGCCGGAAAACGCCTCGCTGATCTATAATCCAACCAACCGCAGTGATGAGATCGGCATTGCCGAACACCGGCTTTCTGCGTTTCAGCAGGATTTGCAAAACACCTTGAGACAAAAGCAGCGGCTAGCCGATCTTGGCCTTGCGGTTTCGAAAATCAACCACGACCTCAGAAACATTCTTG
>JBCCYR010000330.1:0-3761 GCA_039189355.1 Pseudomonadota bacterium | reverse complement strand
GTCTGCAGGCGGCGCGATTTCAAAGGAATGGTCGCCGAAGATTGCTGCACAGGGCTGTGTTGTAATCGACAACTCTTCCGCCTGGCGTTATGACTCGGAAGTGCCTCTGATCGTGCCGGAAGTGAATGCGGATGACATTGAAATGTTCCGCAACAAGAACATCATTGCCAATCCGAACTGTTCCACTGCACAGCTTGTTGTTGCGCTAAAGCCTTTGCACGATCGTGCAAAAATCAGGCGTGTCGTGGTTTCAACCTACCAGTCTGTTTCCGGTGCCGGCAAGGAAGGCATGGATGAGCTTTTCAACCAGACACGCGCCGTGTTTGTGGCTGATCCGATTGAAAGCCAGAAATTCACAAAACGCATCGCGTTTAACCTGATCCCGCACATCGATGTCTTCATGGAAGACGGTTCCACCAAGGAAGAGTGGAAAATGACCGCAGAGATCAAGAAAATGGTGGATCCATCCATCAAGCTGACTGCGACTTGTGTTCGTGTGCCTGTATTCGTTGGCCATTCCGAAGCAGTGAATATTGAGTTCGAGGATGAACTTTCTGCAGATGAAGCACGGGAAATCCTGCGTGAGGCTCCGGGCTGTCTTGTCGTCGACAATCCGGAAGAGGAAACCTACATCACGCCGTATGAATGCGCCGGTGAGGATGCAACCTACATCTCCCGCATTCGCGAAGACATCACGATCGAGAACGGTTTGAACATGTGGGTGGTTTCGGACAACCTTCGTAAGGGTGCAGCACTCAATACAATTCAGATCGCAGAACTTCTGGTCAATCGCGGATTGCTGGAAACCCGCAACGCGGCCTGATTAAACACTTGATCCCCGGGCATTGTCCGGGGATATTTGTTACATGATCAATCTTGTAATCCGAATTCTTAAATCCAGCTTTTCCATGCCGGTATGGGTGCAAATCTGGATTTATTTCTTTTTGATCCCGGCCAACTTTTCAGGACTGTTTCTGCTGCACTACGTGAGCGGGTTCTGGATAGCGGTGCTTGGGGCAGGTGCCATCTTCATCAACATGGGTATCCTGTTCCTGAACGGCGGGTTTTCCAAAGTACTGGCCATTCCACATCTCCTTTTCTGGATACCGCTTCAGATCATCTTGTTGTTCCGGTATCTGCTCGCACCGGACTTGAGTGATTTCGAGCAGACCTACATTCTGGTTGTCATGATCATCAACGGCATTTCGATTGTCCTTGATATCTACGACACGAAGGAATGGTTGAACGGAAACCGGGATGTAGCAGGGTTTCCGGGAGAGCCTGTGAAACTCTAGCGCCAATAAATCAGGTCAGAGACTTTGCTGTAACAACAACCTCGATCAAGTAACCTTCATCCAGTCCCACGCCAACGCATGCGCGTTGCGGCCAGTTTTCTTCCGGGCCTATCCATTTGATCCAGACGCTGTCCATTTCCGGCTTTTTTGAGATGTCGCTGAGATATACGGTTGCCTGTAACAATCCCGGCTTTCCGCTTCCTGCTTCACGAAGTATGCGGTCTAGCTCCTGCAATGTGCCTTCAGTTTGTGCCATGATCCCGTCAGAGCAAGCAGGATCCGTTGCGACGGCATAAACAAGTCCATCTGACACTACGGCACTACATCTACCCAGACCTTCCACTGGAAATCGCATAACCAACTTCTCCCAATTCAGTTTTTAGAGGCAAGCAGTCATGGAAGAAAATCTTCCAGTTCGCTGGCATGCCTGACTTTCAGCATTCGTCCCGCAGTTTTTCCTGCTCCTGCCCGGTTATCAGCCCACCGCCCAGAAAGAAGGTTTCGCGGTTGGTAAAGGAATTGGATGGAAACTCATAGCAGACATCAACCACGATCTGTGAGTTGGCCGATGTAACCGTCGTTGTTGAAATCTGAACATCACCTGCCACGTTTTCCCAATTGTCGAGGGACTCGATGAACTCGTTCTTGTTCTGAACAATACCTAGTTCTTTGAGATCGATCATTGCGCTGTCAGCCAGAAGCCGTTCAAATGTCGGGCGGTTAACAGTTCGCAGGGCCTCATACCAGCGGTTGATAAACACCGTATTGTCCGCTGCAACGGTCTGGAGCGTCAGCAACAGAACCGTAAAAGCCAGAACCAGTTTTCTCATGTTTTCCTCATACTTCCACAACTTCGATTTTTACCCGAGGATCAAGCAGACTTGGCGCATCAGTTTCCAACATCAGTTCATCACTACCACGCCCGGTTGCATTCCGCAGTACTTCAAATACGGATGCTGTTGTCAGTTCCAGATTGTCCCGAAACTCCGAACCTGAAAGCAGGTTTGCGAGGAATACAGCGGCGGTCAGGTCGCCTGTTCCGTTTGGCGGGTTTTCCATTCTTTCATGGGTCGCCAGCAGTGTTTCCCTGTCGCTGACAAACAGGTTTCCGATCTTTGAGTCAGAGGTATTGGGTGCAGATGTTACCAGCACGGAAGGGGGCGGCAGTGTTTTTGCCAATTGGACAGTTTCCTGGATGGAGGCAGGAACTTCACTTCCGCTGAGCCATGCAAGTTCATAGAGGTTCGGTGTTGCGATATCTGATATCGGGAGCAACTGATCGCGAATTGCAACAGCGGTTTCTTCAAGAACATACAAACCACCAGCATCCCCGATAACGGGGTCGCAAATGTAGATGAGATCGGGGTTCTTTGCCCGCAGTGTTTTGATCATGTCACTGACAATTGCTATCTGTTTAGCATTCGCCATGTAACCAGTCAGGATGGCTTTTACTTCGCCGATCCAGGGTGAATTAGTGATGTCATTCAAGAAATTATATAACTGTTCCGCTTCCGGAATGATTTTTGTAGCCTGCCCGTGGCCTGGATGCCACGGGAGAATGACAGTCGGCACCATCCAGACTGGAAAGCCGCAAGTCTCGAGTGCGAAAACAGCACAACGATTCCCCACTGAACCGCGTGCAACCTGAGAGGAAATGGAAATAACCGCCGGTTTTGTTGCTTGATCAGGCATGGAGGACATAGGTGCGGACAAGATATACCAGCAGTCCGATAAAGAAGATGACACTCAGAATGCGGCCAATGCGGGTACCCCAGACTTCTGCCCAGTCATTCTGGTCTGCATCTTCTGCGGATACATGGTCTCTCATGCGTTCGGCCACACGGCGCATCGATGATGTGCCCACGGTTTCAGAGTCCTGCGCAACGCGTTCAAGGATGCGTTTTGCCTCTCTTTCCCGTTCATCTTCAGGCGGTTTTTTTGAAGCCATATCAAGCCTTTCCCTGTTGCAATCAACACTGGCAAAGTCCGTCAAAGACTGCAATAGTGAATGAATATATGGTGGGGACCAAGGGTAAGAATATGCCGGATGCAGTCGCGACGGAAGAAAGCATGGCCGTAGAGCGTAAAGGCATCTGGGGCTGGATGTTTTTCGACTGGGCAACACAACCCTTTCACACGCTTATTCTGACTTTCATTTTCGCTCCCTATTTTGCAAATTTTGTGGCTGAGAATTCTGTTACAGGCCAGGCTCAATGGGGATATGCCGTTGCTGCAGCAGGATTGATCATAGCCGTTATGGCCCCGGTTCTGGGTGCCATATCCGATGCAACGGGTCCCCGCAAGCCCTGGATACTGGGTTTCGCATTGCTGGCAGCTGGCGGATCGTTTGCTCTTTGGTGGGCTGTTCCAAACACATTTGCTGATGGGTCGGTATTTTTTGTTCTGCTGGCATTCGTCGTTGCAACGTTTGGTTTTGAATTTGCTGCGGTTTTCAATAATGCAATG
>JBCCYR010000329.1:0-3772 GCA_039189355.1 Pseudomonadota bacterium | reverse complement strand
TGCCAGAATGATCCTGCCCGGCACACCGTACTGTTTTTCAATGCGCGCGAGCAGGCTCTTGTGTTTTGTGGCAAGCTTGCGTCCGGTATTTACCAGAGGCGCAATATTGTTCTCATTGAAATAGCGCCCCGGTGAACGGAACTCTGCTTGCGCCTGTGGGCGCGAAGGTTTCGCCTTTGTGCCTGGTGGCACTAGGTCCGGCAGTTTCCAGTTGAGCCTGACATCCTTGAATGCAGCGTTGAATGTCCTCTGCGAAACGCCCTGCTGCCGGGCTTCGGGCCACAGGTCCTGTTTGAGCCATTTCTGGAATTGCTTTTCCACCGCTGCCCTGTTTTGGGCCTGCGCTGGAACGGTCAGTATCAGAATCAAAATCGTTATGACAAACCGCATGAACGAATCCTCCTGTTCCTCGAAGCTAGCCAAGATTGATGGAGTTTTAAAGTAATTCGGCGGAGGGAAATGGCAAAATATCCGCGTGCTCCAACATTTCCTGGATTTTGTCCGAATCCTTCAAAACAAGATCATAGATTTTTTGATAAACGGGAGATCGGCGAACTGTTTCTTCTGCAGCAGCGTCTCCCAAGAAACCTGAAAGTGCGTACACCTCCAACCAATTCACCACAATATGGAGGTAGGTGGAATAGATGTCGGGGGCCACGCCCCAATTACTCGTTTGAAGACTCGGATAGTACTCGTGAAGCGGATTTATGAGTTCGTCCACTTCCTGCTGTCGGTGCAAGGATATGCCCCAATGAATCTGCTCATGAAGATAAACTGCGAGAAATGCATCGGGGTCTTCGTTATTTCGCGTGTTTAATGTCAAGACAGGATGGCTGTGCGGAATTTCGAACGGCGCGATTCGTATGTTTTTCGTGAATTCCCAAGCTGAAAGATCATGTTCTTCCCTAATATCAATCAGCAATTGTGAGGCCTTTCTGGATAGCCTTTCCGCAATCGACAAATCCGTGAAAATTTCAATGTCTTTCATGTCTGAGGTGTGCCAGTGCCTTTTCTTCTTCCCGGATCCGGACATATAGCATGGCGGCGTTCAGAATGGAAAAAATGACCGCGATATCCCATAGACCAAGCACCATAGGGGCAACGAAAATCTCGGCAACCACGAGCATGTAGTTGGGATGCCGGAAATACTTGAACGGGCCGGCAAGTACAAGAGGTTCATTCAGCACGATGATGCGGGTTGTCCAGCGTTCTCCAAGTGTTGTCAAAATCCAGACGCGGAACAATTGCAGCACGGCAAAAATGCCGAGCCAAACCAAAGATACTTCCTTGTCGTAACCGCCCAATATCAGGGCCGCCAACCAGCAGGTATGGAGCAGCACCATGAACGGATAGTGTCCCGCAGCATGTTCCTCTGCACCCCTTGCCATCAATGCAGCGGTGTTACGCTTTGCAATAACAAGTTCGCCCAGCCGTTGTGTGACAATAAAGATCAGAAACATGACCGTCAGAACAGACATCAGGCAGCGATCTCGATGGGCATGAAGCTGGCGGTGAAACCGGGGCCAAGAGCGCCCATCAGCATTTTTCCGGTGAGCTTCCTTTTCAAAACTTCCTTGAGCACAAACAAAACTGTCGGTGCTGACATGTTGCCGTAGTTTTTCAGCACGTGGCGCTCTGCGTCCAGTGTCCCCGTTTGCAGGCCAAGTGCCTCTTCAACTGCCTGCGCCACTTTTGCACCGCCTGGATGAAACACGTGTCTGCTTAACTCGTTTTCCTTCATGCCAGCTGCTTTCAGCGCAATGTCACGAACTTCCTTCATGTGTTCCCTGACAAAGGCCGGAACACTCTTGTCAAGCACAACGCCAAGACCGACAGGATCGACGTTCCAGGCCATGATGTCGAGCGTGTCCGGCCAAAGATGCTGGCTTCCTGCACCGAGTACAATTTCCGCGCTACTTTGGGTATTCGGTTTGCTGGAAATGCATGCCGCTGCTGCACCATCTCCAAATAGGACAGTTGAGATGATATCCGCCTTTTCTAGCCGGTCTGAACGGAATGACAGCGTGCAGGCTTCTACAACAACCATCAGGACATTTGTACCGGGAGATGAACGGACGAGCCGCTCAGCAATTGACAACCCCGAAACCCCGCCTGCGCAGCCAAGACCGAACAAGGGAACCCGCATGATATCATTGCGGAAACCCATTTCCGAAAATACACGTGCTTCCAGTGTGGGCGTTGCGATGCCGCTGGTAGAAACAGTGACTACGATATCAATGTCTCTCGCAACGAGCCCTGCAGAAGCAAGGGCCCGTGTTGCCACCTGCTTGAATATGCTTGTCGCGCCTTCAACGTAAAGCTCGTTGCGCGTCTGCCAGTCATTGTCGTGCTCAAACCAGTCAATCGGGGCGAAAGAATAGCGTTGCTCCACACCGGAAGTCTTGAAGGTTGATGCCATCCGTTCAAAGGCTGCATATCTGCTTCCCAGTATACGTCTTGCATTCCTCTCCACCAAATCCTGAGGCAGCAAATGCGGCGGATTTGCAGTTTCCAGACTGTTCAGGAATATCGTCATTTCAACCACTCGCGATTACAACTTGATATTACTTAGAGCAATCCGTGATCGCGGATGGTCACAAATCCATGACACTTGCTCAACAACAGTTGTGAGCCGGTCAGTGAATAAAGCTTCTACCGGAGTGTTCACTCAGTAAGGAATCGGGAAGCTGCGGTAGACTTTAAGGAGATCCTCCTGCACCTCATCGCCGAGTGTGAGGTCGGCAGCAGCAACAGAACTTTCAAGCTGATCCATGGAGGTCGCACCGAAAATAACAGATGCCATGAACGGCCTGGTAAGACACCAAGCCAGAGCCATCTGTGTCGGATCAAGACCATGCGCGTCTGCAACGGATTTGTAAGCAGCCACTGCCGCATGGGCCGTATCATTCCACCGCCCCCCAAGGGATGCATTGCTGACATCTGCCCTTGAACCGGTTGGCCGTTCATCCCCTTTGTAATCAGCATATTTCCCGGTCAGGAGGCCGGCTGCCAGTGGCGAGAAAGAAAGAAGCCCGACATCTTCGTGGTGGCAGAGTTCAGCAAGGTCAAGGTCAAAATAACGGCATAGAAGGGAGTATTCATTCTGGATAGATGCCATGCGGGGCAGACCTTTTTCTTCCGAAATCCTGAGCCATTGTGCGGTCCCCCAGGCACTTTCATTGGAGAGGCCGATTGCCCGAATTTTCCCAGCCTTGATGTAGCCTTCCAGGACATCGAGAATCTCATGCATGTGCTCAAGTGTCTGGCTTTTATCCTGACCCGTGGGATCAAAGGTCCAGCTTTGCCGGAAGTGATAGGAACCGCGGTTCGGCCAGTGGAGCTGGTAGAGATCAATATAGTCGGCCTGAAGGCTTTTCAGACTGTCATGCAGGGCAATTTCAATGGTCTTCGGCGAGATTGGCTCGCCATCACGAACATTCTTGTAGCCAGACCCCGAGACCTTGGTGGCAATGACAACTTCATCACGGCGGCTACTGTTATTGGCAATCCATGTCCCAATAATGCGTTCCGTATCGCCTTGTGTTTCCTTCGAAAGCGGCGTGGTCGGGTACATTTCTGCGGTGTCAATGAAATTGATGCCGTGATCAAGGGCGTAATCGATCTGTTCATGGCCTTCTGTTTCGGTATTCTGTGTGCCCCATGTCATGGATCCCAGGCACAGTTCACTTACCTTGATGCCGGTTTGGCCAAGTTCATTCAGTTTCAATAGAAAATCCCCGGATTGCGTATTTGAGTTACCGGGAAACTTAGT
>JBCCYR010000328.1:0-3773 GCA_039189355.1 Pseudomonadota bacterium | reverse complement strand
GCCCCACTGAGCGGGAGACTTCCGCACCTCGCGTGTAAGGCACAACACAAAACGTGCAAAACTTGTCACACCCTTCCTGTACCGTCAGAAATGCAGCTACTCCGCGTGCCTGAACCTGCTTTTTTGTAGCCTTGGGAAGCTGCTCAAATTTTTCTTCTATCTCGAATTCGGTTTCGACAACCCGCTCCCCCTGTTCAGCCCGACGTACGATATCTGCAAGCCGGTGATACGTCTGCGGGCCGGCTACCAGCCCAACAGATGGTGCACGCGCAATGATTTCCGCACCTTCCGCCTGGGCGACACATCCGGTCACACCGATTGTCATTGGACGGTTTGTTGCCTCACGACTATCCTTTATTTTGCGGATGCGGCCAATTTCAGAGTAAACCTTTTCCGCTGCCTTTTCGCGGATGTGGCAGGTATTCAGCAAGACCAGGTCTGCGTCTTCCATGTCTTGCGTGCGGATATAGCCGTCTTGCTCCAGGGCATCTTCCATGCGGGCGGAGTCGTAGACATTCATCTGGCAACCATAGGTTTTGACGAACACCTTTTTCAGATCATCAGGTTTGTGATCAGTTTCGGAACTGGACATCTCGGTTTCTTGCATTGGGAACATTCAAGCGGCGTTATTAACGGGTTTTGCCAGAAAAAGAAACGGTCTAATTGGCAGCTGTATCGTGAAATCCCGTTTCATGATTTGTCGCATTGTACATCGCCCTTAACCTTGTTCTTGCCATGGTTGCGATCTCACGTCGTCTTGAACCTTCGTCAATCTCGATCGGGTCACCAATTTTGATATCCACATCAAACGCCGGATTTTTGAATATCGATAGCATATGGGGTGCCAAAGTTGTGTCGCCTGTCCAGGCTACTTGCGTCCGGCCAACCCTTCCAAGCGGCATTCCGTGAAGCGCTTTGTAGGCAATGGAAACGGGTTGTACGAAAACCTTGTCTGCCATGCCGCTTCTGATGGCGTATTCGGTTGCGCCAAACAAAGAACTCTTGAACTCCAGCACGCGATGCCCATCACCCGTTGTACCCTCGGCAAAAAGCACAACCGGATCACCGGAGAGCATGCGATCTGTAATTTCTTTTGCCTGCTTGCCCGCATCGCGTTTGTTTTCCCGGATAACAAAAATGGTACGCTGCATCCGCGCCAGAATGTTTGCACCGGTCAGTTCACCGACTTCATGCTTTGAAATGAAGCTGAGTTCTCCGAGACTACCCAGGATCAGAATATCCATCCAGGATACATGATTTGAAACAATCATTAGTGGCCGTTTTGTAGAAAGTTTTCCGGTGACGTTCTTGCGGATTCCGATGATGTTCAGAGTCAGGCTATGCCAGAGTACGGGAATTTTTCGTGATAAACGCCAGTCAAGCTTCAGGGCAGCATATTGTACAGGCAGCAAAACCAAAGTGATTCCACTGATCGCGAGAAGAGCCAGTATTACCCTGATATTCGCGATCATTTCTTGTCGGATTTTTCCAGTGGAATGCCGTAAAGCTCCAGCCTGTGATCTACCAGTTTGAAACCATGCTCGCGGGCGATACGCTCCTGCAAAGCTTCAATTTCGGCACTGGCGAACTCGATGACATTGCCTGTCTTGAGATCAATCAGATGGTCATGATGATCTTCGGGAACAATCTCGTATCTTGCGCGCCCGTCACGAAACTCATGGCGCTCAATGATGCCCGTTTCTTCGAGCAGTTTGACTGTCCGGTAAACGGTTGCAATTGAAATGTTGCTGTCGATTTTTGAAGCCCGCAGATAAAGGTCTTCCACGTCAGGATGGTCGGTTGCATCTTCCAGAACCTGTGCAATAACCCGCCGCTGACCGGTCATTCTCAGTCCTTTTTCAATGCATTGCTTTTCTAGTGTCATGACGCCCGAACCCACTTTAACCGCTATCGTCTAGCCAAGTTCAAGCTGCATGACAAGCGCGACAGACCGTTTGTTTTCCGCCGTGTCATTTCTTTGATAATAGCCATCGCGGGAAGCAATCTGTACAAAGCCCATCTTCGTATAGAGTTTTATAGCAGGGTTGTTTTCGGCATCAACTTCCAGAAACAGTTTTTTTATGCGTTCCGAATCAAGTTGTCTTACAGCGGCGTCCATCAACTGTCTGGCAATACCCTTTTTGCGTGCGCTTGGTTTTACAGCAATCGAAATGATCTCTGCCTCGTCGGCAACGCGTTTGACCAGAACAAAGCCGGAGGGAGGTTTTTCAGCGTTACCGGGGTTCCTGGCAACCAGACAGAAATAAATATCCTGCGCCAACAAGGCATCAAACTCGCCATCTGTCCATCCACGATCAAAACTTGCCGCATGGATATCCGGCAGATGAACGAGATCTGCGCTGTTTGCAGCTTCAATCACGGACTTTCTGTTGATTTTGAACAATCGTTCCAGAGTCTCGGTAAACAAAAAATTCCTCAGGCGGTCTTAAGGGCAAATCCGGTTTGCGGTTTGGCGTCTGCTGAACGAAGATAGAGCGGTTCTGCAGGATTTACATCCTCTTTTGCAAGACATGAGAGCTTGGCAAGCATGGTAACTGGTGGGGCAGCAAGCTCATGGAGTATGGGTAAATCCGCAGAGTATGCTTGCCTGAGCCTAAGACTACCAGAGCCGCAAATTGCCTCGATATCTGTCGGCAAGGTTTCAGCAATCTCCTGATATGTCTTGATGAATTGCTCATCGCTGTCTGAAAACTTGCAATATGCCTGTTCGCGCCGGGCATCCATGATTGTCAGAAACTTGCCTGACATCCCGTTTTCAATTGCAACCGCCTCACAAATATCGAGTGCTGAAAGGCCCACAGCGTCAATATCAAGGCTCAATGACAAACCTTTTGCAACGGAAAGACCGACCCGAAGTCCGGTAAAGCTCCCTGGTCCTTTTATGACCCCGATACGGTCAATGTCCGAATAGGTTTTTCCGGCTTTGCTCAGGCAAGCTTCTATCTGGGGCATCAGGATTTCCGCATGCCCGCGGCCGATGTTTTGAACATCTTCGCAAACAATACCCGGAATTGTGCAGTCATAAAGGGCGACTGCACAAAGATGCGCTGATGTATCAAGTGCGAGAAGAAGCACGGACTAGTTGTAAACGCCTACCGGCTGAACTTCGCTGACCTCGGGAATGAAATGCTTTAGCAAGTTCTGGATACCATGCTTCAAAGTGGCCGTGGAAGATGGACATCCTGCGCATGCCCCACGCATGTGAAGATAGACAATGCCGTCCCTGAAGCCGTGGAACGTAATATCGCCCCCATCTTGGGCAACGGCTGGTCTCACCCTCGTGTCAAGCAGTTCCTTGATTGTGTTTACAATCTCGATATCCGCAGGATCGAAATCTTCTTCACCGTCTTCGGGCTCGGCATCGGTGTCTTTCATGACAGGTTTGCCTGTCACGAAATGTTCCATAATGGTACCAAGCACTGCAGGCTTCAGATGCTGCCAGTCAAAACCGTCTTCCGCATCACCTTCACGGGTAACAGAAATGAAATCATAGCCGAAAAATACACCTGATACGCCCGGAATACGGAACAGCTGTTCGGCAAGTGGCGATGCCTTTGCTTCATCCGGATCGCGGAAATCTGCAGAACCTGATATCATTACTGGGACACCTGGTAGGAATTTTAATGTTGCAGGATTTGGGGTTGCTTCTGTCTGTATGAACATCCGCTTTAGCTCCGCTTGTTTGGAATGATTCCAAAGTAAGTCTGTTCAGTCCCGGAATCAACCCTGATCCATTGAACAGTTGTAAAATG
>JBCCYR010000327.1:0-3793 GCA_039189355.1 Pseudomonadota bacterium | reverse complement strand
GCCGCGCCTATGCCGGCCGCGCCTATGCAGGCCGCGCCACAGCCTGACGCTGGCTGCGGCGCGGGGTCGCCATAGCCTCCCCAGAAGTTGGCATCGGTCAGGATCGCGACCGGCTTGTTGCACATGAATGTGTATTTCAGAATATTGTCGAATTCTTCCACATCGGACTGTTTGTGGAAATGATAAGTCGGGATGTTCATCTGAGCGAGAAGTGCCTTTGTATGCACGGCCATTTCAACCTGGCAGGCAACCGGCTCGCGCAATTCACCGCGATAGCTGATCAGCATCGGCAAGGGCATGCGGTAATACTGGATAAGCGTCGCAAGTGTGTTGATGGTTACGCCAATCGCAGTGTTCTGCATGATGATGGCTGGCCGTTTGCCGCCCATGTAAGCCCCTGCACACAGCCCCATGCCCTCGTCTTCCTTGTTGGAGGGGATGTGGTAGATTTCTTTCCGGTTGTCTATTTCTTCAATCACGCCTGCAAGCTGCTTGCAGGGTACGGTCGTCACGAACGAGATGTCGTTGGCGACGAGATCATCCGTGATCTTCTTGTCAATGTTCATACAAAGGCTCCAAATGGCAATGCCCAAAATTCGTTACGGTCTTGGCATGCTGTTCATCTATCAAAACGGCTTGTTAAGATATAGCCAGTTTAATGATTTAGACGATTGTCAGCCCAAATTCGGTTTTTCTGAAATGTTGCCAGGTTCGCAATGCAGTATATCATACCAGGTGTTGGATTGCTTTTGTTCGGTTTGACGCTGGAAAGCGTTCTCACTTTTCCCGTTCGACAGCGCGCCACCCGATATCAGAACGGCAGAAGCCATTTCCCCAGTTGATTCTACCGACTGCCGAATAAGCAAGCGATTGAGCTTGCGAAACGGAGTCTCCGAGTGCGGTGATGTTCAATACGCGCCCGCCTGTCGCGACAAGCCTGCCGTCTGAATATGCGGTTCCAGCATGGAATACAATTGCGCCGTCTGCTTCGGCATCTTGTATCCCCGCAATCACCGTATTTTTCTCATAAGAACCGGGATAGCCGTTTGAGGCCATGACAACCGTGAGCGCAGAATCGTTCGACCACTCGGCGTCATGCTCCAATAACGAACCCTCACTTGCGCCAATCATGAGTTCCAGCAGATCAGAGTTCAGCCGCGTCATGAGCACCTGACATTCCGGATCGCCGAAGCGGACATTGTATTCAATCAGCTCCGGACCTTTGTCAGTAATCATCAAGCCTGCATAAAGAATGCCCTTGAACGGATGGCCGCGGGCATGCATGCCGGCAAGCGTCGGGACAATGATTTCCGACATGGTGCGGTCAATCATTGCCTGTGTCATGACCGGGGCAGGAGAGTAGGCGCCCATCCCGCCCGTATTGGGTCCTGTGTCACCATCACCAACCCGTTTGTGGTCTTGTGCGGTTCCCAGCATCAGGGCAGTTTGCCCGTCGCACAGGGCAAACAGGCTTGCTTCCTCGCCTTCAAGAAATGCTTCAATGACGACTTCATGCCCTGCCTCGCCAAAAGAGCCTGCAAAACAATCGTCAATCGCGGCTTCCGCATCTTCGCGGGTTTCAGCAATGACAACCCCTTTGCCTGCTGCAAGGCCGTCTGCCTTGATGACAACGGGGATCGACATCTCGTCCAGAAATGCCTTGGCAGAACTTGCATCCGTGAATCGCTTATAGGCAGCGGTCGGAATGTTGTATTCGGCGCAAAGATCCTTGGTGAAGCCCTTTGAGCCCTCGAGTTGTGCAGCATAGGCCGATGGGCCGAAGGATTTGATTGCCGCCCCTTGCAAATCATCTGCAAGGCCTGCCACCAGCGGTGCTTCCGGGCCAACGACAACGTATTCGATGTCATTTTCCTTACAGAACCCAATGATCGCGCTGTGGTCTGCAATATCCAGCGCCACGCATTCCGCGCATTGCGCAATCCCGGCATTTCCCGGTGCACAATAGAGTTTCGAACATTTTGGTGACTGTACCAGCTTCCATGCAAGCGCATGTTCACGGCCGCCGGAACCAATGAGGAGGATGTTCATGAAGTTCTCCCACAGAATTTTTATTCTGATTATCACGGCTGTGACCGTGACAATGCAGCCCTTGACCTCAAATCACTTCCCGTCCACAGATTTGTGCCATGACGGATGCAATACCCACCACCGAAGACGACAAGGTCGCTGATGCCTTGAGGCATTCATGGGTTTATCATTTGCCCAAATGGCTCTGGCCTTACGCACAGCTTGCACGCTGGGAGCGGCCCATCGGCTGGCAACTTTTGATGTGGCCCTGCTGGTGGAGTGTGATGCTGGGTGTGATTGCGGCCGAACTCTCTGTGGTTCGTATTGCACCGGAGTTGGATGGGTATTCGATTGGAGAATTTGCCCACAATTTCCAAAAACTCCTGCCGTTATTTTTCTCCGTTCTAGTACCGCTATTCATCGGCTCATTTCTGATGCGCGGCGCAGGCTGCACGTATAATGATCTGGCAGATGTCGATATCGATGATCAGGTTGAGCGCACGCGTTCCCGCCCGCTTCCTTCAGGCCGGGTAACCAAGAAACAGGCTCTTGCATTTCTTGTCCTGCAAAGTCTTGGCGGTCTTTGCGTATTGCTGTTTCTGTCGCGTTTTTCCAGCTTTGTGTTCTGGCTCGGTACCGCATCACTCCTATTGGTTGCGATTTACCCTTTCATGAAACGTATAACCTGGTGGCCACAGCTTTTCCTTGGCCTGGCTTTTTCCTGGGGTGCACTGATGGGTTGGGCCGTGATCTGGCACTCTCTAAATGCAGCACCAGTTTTGCTTTATGCGGGCAGTATTCTTTGGGTTATCGGTTATGACACAATTTATGCCCATCAGGACCGCGAAGATGATGCACTGGTTGGCGTAAAGTCTACCGCCAGATTGTTTGGCGAAAAAAGCAAACTTGCAATAGCAGTTCTCTATGGCGGCGCATTCATCCTGTTCCTGGCGGCCTATTCAATTGCAGCACCATTACAGGCAGGCTGGACAGAGCCGGCATGGCTGGGATTACTTGTCGGGGCAGGTCAAATGATATGGCAGATTGCAAGGCTCGACATTGATGATGGTGCGCAATGCCTGCGGCTGTTCAAGTCAAACAGCACATTTGGATTGATCCTGTTTCTTGGTTTGGCAGGCTCTCTGCTGCTTGCCTAGCGGCGTGCGATAATCTCTGCTGCAGTCAGTTTTTCAACCTTGCCAACAACGCCCTGCTTGCGGCGGCGCAGGAAGTTGGGACGGTGCTTGATTGCCGAAATCCTTTTACGGCGTTCACAGGGGGCTTCAACCATGATTTTCCCCAACAGGTTTTGAATTGCAGTTGGTTCCCCGTCCAGTCCGATAATGAGCATTGGCAGCTTCATCAAACGGCTCCATGAATGCCAGTCTGCTGCCACATCATTCATGTCATTTGCGAAGAGGAGCGGCACACAAAGTTCCGGGTCATGGTGCAACAGTTCAAGGGTCACCGTTACATTGCCCTGCGCATCTTCAACGGCACGCGCTGCAACACCCTTGAAAGCCTTGGCTGGCACAGCCATGGTCATCGGCAAGCCGCACGAAAGTGTTTTCCTGACAACCGCACCGTTCGTATCAATCTTGTAGGATTTGCTGCCCAGCTCCAGGGTGTGCTGTCTTTGATAGGGGTCAAGTCGCATCTTGCGACCCGCCCCGTCCTGTTTGGCAAAGTTAGCCATAAGTGCCTCACTGTACTTTTCAGAGCCCGTTTCTGTGTCGGTACTTCTGAAACGCCGGTTTGTTGTTCT
>JBCCYR010000326.1:0-3794 GCA_039189355.1 Pseudomonadota bacterium | reverse complement strand
ATCTGTACACGCATCTGTCCTGACATGCGCAAAAAGAGGCTATTATCTTCTAGGGTAATTTCTATCACCGCTTCATCTGAGAGGCGATAATATCCCACATAATCGGCCAGAAGATTGGGATCGCTGTCTATCTCGACGCGTGGACGCATTTGTTCATATCGTTTCCACGCAATGTCATTATTTGGGATATCGCTCATTTGCATCTCCTTTGCTAGGTTTACGAGATCGGCAACGCTCAGAACTTCACAACGCGCTGCTTTTTCCCGTAACGCCGTGACAAGACCAAGGCTGATATCAAGGCGTCTCCTTTGCTCCGTCAAGCAAGTTTGTTGTAATGTCAGCATGTTATCCGTCGTGCTTTCATGCCCGGAAAGTAGTTCAGTGATATCGGAAAGACTGAACCCCATTGCTTTGAAAGTTAAGATTTCGTTCAGCCGACTTATTTCGCGTGCGCCATAGAGACGCCAATTCTTCTCCGAACGCGGTGGTGACAGCAAACCACGATCTTCATAAACCCTCAGTGCCTTTACTGTTATACCTATCTGACGAGCACAGTCGGCGGCAGTAATGAATGGGATGCTGTCGTTCATATCTGTTCCTTAGATCTCTTTGAATTGGAAGCATAAGCTATGACCTTAGGTACAGCTCAAGTAGAAATTGAAAAGATTGACATTCATTCCAGTAGGAAGTGTGTTGGCTACCATTGACTAAGTACTAAAGTGCTCATAGCCCATACTTGCCATTCGTAGCCCCGTTCGATTTTCAATTTGACTTCTCGAAAGCGGACATTCGTTTTACACTGCAAAGAGCAGGTGAAGCCATCACCTGACGACTATACCGCTTGGGGATTTGCACTTTTGTTTCGAATTTTCATTCTAACTATCATTCTCATTCTGCCCACTTTTTCCGCAGAGGCAGGAATCCGGGATACTGTACGAGCGCTTGCTCCCAATGGGCTTGTGCTGGTTGTCGATGAAACCGGCAAGGTGCTGGTTTCCCGAAACGCAAACAAGCCTTTCATTCCGGCATCCGTTGCCAAAATCGCAACTGCCTGGCTGGCGATGGAAATGCTTGGGGGTGACTATCGCTTCGAGACCCGCTTCTACATCGATGCCCAACGCGTCTTGTATCTCCGCGGAGGGGGCGATCCATTTTTGGTTTCCGAGGAGTTGGCACTGCTTGCACCCAAACTGTTGGATGCAACCGGCAATGAACCATTCAGTGCCATGATCCTGGACACGAGCCATTATCCTGAAGATTTAACTATACCCGGCATCAAGAATGACGACGAAGCCTATAATGCATTGAACTCAGCGCTGGCGGTCAACTTCAATACAATTCACGCTGTACGCAGCGGCAAGTCGGTGCGTTCGGCAGAAAAACAAACTCCGATCACTCCGCTTGCTATCAGTCAATTTAGAAAGCGAGGCCCGAACGGGCGCGGGCGCATCAGCCTTGCTCAGGAAGATCCGACGCTAAGTTCGTTATATGCCGGTGAGCTCGTTGCCGAGTTTATCAAGCGATCCGGTGGTGAGGTTCGCGGGGGAATTTCAATTGGCCGGATTCCGGCAGGCCTGCAGCCGGTTTACGTCCACCTCCAGTCCCGCCCGCTTGCTGAGATTGTCCGCCAGATGTTGCTGGGCTCTAACAACTACATAGCCAATCAACTCTTTCTTGAAGCTGGCGCACAGAAGCTGGGCAGCCCCGTCAGCATTGAAAATTCACTTGCGGTACTCAATGAACTGCTGAAAAAGCGTAGACTTGGCGATGGTATCAAAATGGTGGAAGGTTCGGGGATCAGTCGTGAAAACCGGATTACAGCCCACGGTCTTGCTGGATTGCTTAACGACTTTGCATCACATGCCGAACTGCTGAAACGTACCAGGCGCGGTTCACGATATAAGACAGGAACGCTGGACGATGTAAGCACACTTGCCGGCTATGCCCAAACCACCAAGCACGGTGTCGTCCGTTTTGTAATAGCGCTACCTGGCCGCACCGGAAAACTGCGGTTCCGGATTCTGAACGCGATAGAGAAAGGGCTTTGAACTCGTTACACTGATACATTCGGCTCATAGCGGACGTTCAGCACTTGGAATTCTAAAGATCGGCAGGCCACTAATGCAGACATTCAAATGTCAGTTCCAGAAAATAAGCGTATGATCGAAGAATAGAGAATGCAAAACTAAAGCCGGCATACCCACTAATTCGAAACTAACTGCGGAGGAAAAATGTTCAGGTTTATCGCCAGAGTACTCCTGCGCCAGAGCCGTAAAGGTGCCAATTCGCGCATAGACATCGCTCATAGTCATAGACGAGTAGAAGTGGAACCACTTCGATCCGTTGTTGGAACAATCGTTGGAAAATGTCACATAATTGATGGTGATACCATATCCATTAGGCGAACTAAGATTAGACTAGCAGGCATTAATGCGCCCGAACTCGACGAGCCATGGGGGCAAAAAGCAAAGTGGGCGATGGTAAACATTTGCAAAGGAAAGGAGATAAGAGCTGAACTTACTGGTGAAAAATCATATGACCGATTAATTGCCACATGCTTTCTTCCGGATGGTCGTGATATCGGCGCTGAACTCATCAAACTCGGGTTAGCTCTGGATGGTGGCTACTTCTCCAGCGGCAAATATCGGCACCCTGAGCCAACGGGGGCAAGACAACAGTTAACCCGCATACACTGGCAAAAGAAACGCGATTAGGTTCACATCGAAAGATGCTAAGGCAAATGTATTAAGTGGCCTGTTTAGTACCTTAGCGGAACTTAACGCGGCAACTTACCTATCTGTAGGATATCTCAAAGCAACCATGACTGAGGAAGTCACACGAAAAACTTCGCTTCCAAGTTTCATGCAATCGAAGCAATAGATCCGAATTGGTCCAGGGCTCCTACCGCCTGGCTAACAATACTCTTGGCATCAAGACAACCAGCTTCAATCATTCGCGCAGGAGACATCTGGTCCATGTAGATATCCGGCATTGTAATTGTGCGAATCTTCAGGCCCTTATCAAGTAAGCCTTGACCAGCCAGATGATGAAGCACCATCGCACCAAATCCACCCTGACTGCCTTCTTCGATAGTAATGAGAAGCTCGTGTTCGCGCGCTAATGTTTCCAGCAGTTTTACGTCCAAAGGCTTGGCAAACCGGGCATCTGCTACCGTAGTCGAAAGCCCATATGCTTCTAATTGTTGCGCAGCGGATAAACAGTCTTGGAGCCGTGAGCCGAATGACAGAAGCGCAACTTTCGTGCCTTCCCGCACAATGCGACCTTTGCCAATATCCAGAATTTCTCCACGATCTGGCATATCAACACCAACCCCTTCACCGCGTGGATAACGGAAAGAAATTGGTCCTTCGTCAAATGCTGCCGCTGTTGCGACCATATGTTTTAGTTCCGTTTCATCGGCGGCTGCCATGACGGTGAACCCCGGCAGGCAAGAAAGATAAGCAACATCAAAAGACCCGGCATGAGTTGCCCCGTCCGCGCCAACAAAACCGGCCCGATCTATTGGAAAACGGACCGGCAGCTGTTGTATGGAAACATCATGCACAACCTGATCATAAGCGCGTTGCAAAAACGTTGAATATATCGCGCAAAATGGTTTGTACCCTTCGGAAGCCATTCCGGCTGCAAAAGTGACTGCATGTTGTTCCGCGATGCCAACATCGTAAGTCCGCTCGGGAAATTCCTTCCCGAATATGTCGATGCCAGTTCCAGATGGCATTGCAGCGGTAATGCCAACAATCTTGTCATCCTGCCTCGCTTCTTGAGCTAGCGAT
>JBCCYR010000325.1:0-3799 GCA_039189355.1 Pseudomonadota bacterium | reverse complement strand
GCCAAGAATGGCAACAGGCGGAATTGGCCCTTCTCGAAAAAAATCCGTCAGCCCGACCAGTCAAACGCAATTTGTTTTGAAATCATGGATGCTGCTGCTATTCAGGATACAAGGCGGTTTTCAATGCCTGCATGTCCGATCTGAATTATATATCATAATGGTGACCAACCATGAGCAGTTTGCCCGAGTTTGTTGATTTTCGAGAAGAAGGCCCCCGCGAAGGGTTTCAGATAGAAAAGAAAACATACCCGATCGAGCAACGCGTTGAACTGATCAACAAACTCAGCGAGACCGGCCTGAAGAGAATACAGGTTGGCTCCTTCGTAAGTCCGAAATACGTCCCGCAAATGGCCGACACAGCCCTGTTGTTTGACCAGATAAAACGGAAAGACGGGGTCGAATACACAGCCCTTTGGCTCAACGAAAAAGGGTTCCGGCAGGCAATGGCGGCGAACAGGGTACATATGGACCCGAGACTGCTGTTCTATGTTTCCGACAAGTTTTCGTGGCACAACAACAATTGTTCTGCCGAAACCATGCGCGACCGGCAACACGACTGGATCAGACTGTATCGCGAAAACGGCTATCAAATCGATTCAGCCTACGTAATGGCTGCATTCGGATGCAATTTTGAGGGCGTCATTCCCCAGGAACGCACACTTGATACCGTCCGTTGGATTGTTGACGCGGCAAACAAGGAGGACATTCCTGTCCCGACCCTGATCATTGCCGATACAATGGGATGGGGAACCCCGGATACCGTGAAGCGGATGCTCGATGCGGTACGCGAAATCGCACCGCAAGCCCGTCTGGGCATGCACATACATGATACCCGAGGGCTCGGCATCGCCAACCTGCACGCGGCACTTGGCATGGGAGTTGATTTGTTTGAAAGCTCGATCGCAAGACTGGGCGGTTGTCCGTTCGCGGGCCATGGCAATGCCAGAAGTGCCGGAAATGTTTGTACGGAGGATGCCGTTTTTCTGTGCCATGAACTGGGGATTGAAACCGGCATCGACCTTGAAAAACTGATCGAGGCTGCGCGTTTTGCGGAAGAGGTTATCGGAGCGCCGTTAATGGGCAGGGTAATGCATTCAGGCGGTCTGGATGCATACCGGGTGCAATCACAATGAGTGATGATGAACCTGTAAAGTTCTCGGTTGATGAGGATGGCATTGCCAGTGTCGTAATCGACCGGCCTCACTCAAAGAATGCGTTGTCAATTGCTGCCAGCGAAGGCCTGGTATCCGCGTGGGAGAAAATAGAGGCCTCTCCGGAAATTCGTGTGGCCATTCTGACCTCAACCGATTGCGGTGTATTTTGTGCCGGAATGGATCTGAAAGAAGCTGCCAAGATCAAGGAAAGCGAAGGGGTCGACATTCTGACAAAAATGCCCGACCCGCGCCTTGAGGTCATGCGTTCAGTCTCCAAACCCATTATCGCGGCGATGACAGGCTCCCTGATGGCTGGAGGCATGATGCTGGCACTTAATTGCGATTTGAGGGTAGGATTGCACGGAACAAAGGCCGGAATCACTGAAGTAAACGTCGGCAGAGGGTCACCATGGTCCGCCCCTGCCCTTTGGATGATGCCACAACCCGTGCTGATGGAAATGGTGCTTACCGGTTCACTCTTTCCGATAGAAAAGCTGCATGAATACGGATTTACGAACTACCTGGAAGAAACACCGGACAAGGTGCGCGATCGCGCTTATACTCTGGCAAAGCAGGTTATTGCCGGCGCTCCCTTATCTGTGGCAGCAGCAAAAGCCAGCATTCGCGCCGTCATGAACGAGGGACTTGAATCCGGCATGGAAAAAGCATGGGAGGTACACAAAGGCGTTTATGCCAGCGAAGATGCCATTGAAGGACCCAGGGCATTTGCGGAAAAGCGTCAGCCGGAATGGAAAGGACGTTAAAGCGCCCTGCTCGCAGCTTGAAGTGCTGCATAGTATAATGAAGAAGCGCATATGCACGTATTAGCGAAAAGACTTCTGGATCATCCAATTATCAATCAGGCGCTCGATCCAAGCCTTGGCGACAACATCAACGGTCCATCCCTGATTAAAGCACCAGAATGGCTGCCTGATCCAAAAGCGCGATATTATCTCTATTTCTCGCATCACGAGGGCAAACACATTCGCCTCGCTTTTGCTGATGCACTTGAGGGGCCTTGGCGAATTCACTGCCCCGGCGCTGTTCATCTGGAGCAAACACCTTTCCCGGTTTCAACGCCCGATGTACCGCAGCCTGCATGGGCAATCGCAAGAGGTGTAAACGGTCTCTACCCCCATATTGCCTCACCGGATGTTCATGTTGATCCAGAAAACCGGCATTTGCGGATGTATTTCCACGGTCTGGATCATGATGGTGAGCAACGCAGCCTTGTTGCCGTTTCTCATGATGGCATTAATTGGGGCGTTGAACAGGAGCGAATTGCCCAGGTTTACCTGCGCGTGTTTGAATATTGCGGCATGATCTATGCATTGGCACTGGGCGGGCAGATACTCCGGAAATCATCGGATGGCGCCTTCGAAACCGGACCATGGCCATTCCCGGATGGTCACCGTCATTCTGCCGTGCTGGTTCGCGGTGACACGCTGCATGTCTTCTGGACCGGTATTGGCGATGCACCGGAGCATATATTGCATTCGACCATCAATCTCAAAGGTCATTGGAAAAACTGGCAGGTTGAACATACAGCCCCTCTTCTACAGCCTGAAATGGATTGGGAAGGTGCCAATCAGCCCATCCTGCCATCCCGGACCGGAGCCGCCGAAGGGCTTGAACATGCGCTCCGTGATCCATGCATATTCGAGCAAAATGGCCGTGTTTATATGATCTATGTCGGAGGTGGTGAGAATGCCTTGGGATTGGCTGAGGTTATTTGGATTTAAGCTCCGCCCGTTGCCACAACCCTTATTTCCACAATGGCCCCTTCTCTCCGTAACCCGGCAACTTCCACTGCTGTCCAGGCCGGATAGGGTTCAGCAAGATATTCCAGACGTATTGAATCGAATATCTCGAAATGTTCCCGCAAGCCGACATGATAACTCGTCATTTCGACCACATCATAAAAGCCAACGCCCGCTTCGTTTAATACGGCACCAATCTTGTCAAACGCATTACGAAACTGTGTCTCAGGCTCGTCCGGCATTACACCCTCCAAGTCGCCACCAGCCATGCCGGTTACAAAGATGAAGTTGCCGGACTTTATCCCGGGAGACATACCTGTAGCGGTGGAAGCAGCAGCAAATTCCAGTGGAATGATTGCTTGTTTCAACACCCTACTCCGCGGCTTCCCTTTGTTGTGCAGGGCCGACCTTCGCCGCGCAATACTTGAACTCCGGGATTTTGCCGAACGGATCAAGCTGCGGGTTGGTCAGACGGTTTGCCGGGGATTCGTTGAAGCAGAACGGGATAAAGACCATGTTGTCGGCCACATCCCGGTCCTTCCGGAGGACTGCCGAAATCGTACCACGACGGGTTGCAACTTCGATCATCTGACCGGGTTCCAGACCCAAACGTTCAATCTCACGGCCATTCATGGCGGCGATGCCTTCAGGCTCAATCGCATCCAGTACGGAAGACCGCCGGGTCATGGCACCGGTATGCCAGTGCTCAAGCAGGCGTCCGGTTGTCAGCACCATGGGGAATTCATCATCAGGCACTTCGTCCGGCGGCAGCAGGTCAGCAGGCACGATCTTGCCGCGGCCATCAGCTGTCGGGAAACCGTTGGTGAAGATCACCTCATTGCCGAAGCCGCCTGGCTCGCTGACCGGATAAGTTACGCAATCTTC
>JBCCYR010000324.1:0-3812 GCA_039189355.1 Pseudomonadota bacterium | reverse complement strand
ACACAGCTCATCAGCTTGAAAACCCTGAATCAATCTGGGGTGTAGCATTCCAGATGAACCTGACTGACGAAGTTGAGTTCTGGGTTAACTACTGGGATGCTGATGGTGGTTACGGTACTGCTGGTCAGTTCGCTGGCGCAATCATCGACGAAGGTGATGCACAGCAGTTTGGTGTTGGCCTTAACTGGTTCCCATCAGCTGCTCCTGGCTTCCACATCAAGACTACATACTTCACAGGTGAGATTGAGAACTCTGCTTCCAATACACTTGCTGGTCTTGCTGGTGTAACCGGTGGCGCAATCGATGCTGACTTCGACGGTTTCGAAGTATCCGTACGCCGCGACTTCTAAGTTGCAAAGAACATAGTTCTTTTGAGAACCCGCCAATTTCGGTTGGCGGGTTTTTTGTTATCTGAAAAACTTTCAGTACATAATAAAAAAAGCACTCAATTGAGCGCTTTTTTAGATTTAGCTTCAATGAATTAGGACTAACACTACCTCGGTGCCATCCGGATAGCACCGTCAAGGCGAACAGTCTCTCCGTTCAGCATTGCATTTTCGCAGATGGAAAGCGCAAGTGCAGCATATTCTTCCGGTGTACCGAGACGGGATGGAAACGGAACCATCGCGCCAAGCGCATCCTGAACTTCCTGCGGCATGCCTTTTACCATCGGCGTACCGAAAATGCCCGGGGCTATCGTCATGACACGGACGCCATTGCGCGAAAGGTCACGCGCCATGGGCAGGGTCATGCCTGCAACGCCAGCCTTGGATGAACCATAGGCAATCTGGCCAATCTGGCCATCGAAAGCGGCAACAGAAGCCGTATTGATGATTACCCCCCGTTCTCCATCATCGTTCAGCGGATCCTGTGCACACATGCCTGCAGCACACTGGCTCGCCACGTTGAATGTACCGATCAAATTCACACCGATGATCTTTGCATAGAGTGCTGCGTCATGCGCATTGCCTTCCCGGTCCACTGTCTTGGCGGCCGGTGCTATGCCCGCGCAATTTACACAAATGCTTTCCTGACCATTGGAGGCTCTTGCAATCTTCAAGCCCTCCGCAACAGAGTTGGCATCGGAAACATCCACTTTCGCAAACACCCCGCCAATTTCAGAAGCAACTTTTTGACCGCCCTCTTCATTGACATCAAAAATTGCGACTTTCACACCCCGGGCTGCAAGCGCACGGGCGGTACCTTCACCCAAACCGGAGCCACCGCCGGTAACTACGGCAGAAATACTTGAACTGAGTTCCATAAACTATGGCCTTTCGATTGCTATTGCGGTTCCTTCACCGCCGCCAATACAGATGGCAGCGAGCCCGCGTTTCTTGTCGTTGGTTTCAAGCGCGTTGAGCAATGTCACTATGATCCGTGCACCGGATGCGCCAATGGGATGACCCAGTGCGCAGGCTCCACCGTGTACATTCACCTTTTCACGATCAAGCCCAAACTCATGCATGAACGCCATTGGCACAACGGCGAAGGCTTCATTGACTTCCCAGAGATCAACGTCATCTTTCGTCCAGCCTATCTTCTCCATGAGCTTTTTTGCAGCCGGAACAGGTGCCGTTGTAAACCAGCCGGGCTCATGCGCATGACTGGCATGACCATGAATGATTGCCCGTACTTCAAGTCCTTCACGCTCTGCCACGCTCTGAGTTGTCAGAACCAGCGCGGCTGCTCCGTCAGAAATGGAGGACGCATTTGCTGCAGTTACGGTACCGTCTTTTTTGAATGCCGGTTTCAAGTTTGGAATTTTCTCAGGCATGGCGTTACGGGGCTGTTCATCAGTGGAAATCTCCATTTCCCCTTTGCGTGTAGAATAAGAAACAGACGCTATCTCATTGGAAAAATTGCCATTTTTCTGTGCGTTTTGAGCATTCTCCAGTGACTTTAATGCATAAGCATCCTGAGCTTCCCGGGTGAACTGAAATTTCTCTGCACAGTCTTCGGCGAAGCTGCCCATCAGCTTTCCCTTGTCATAGGCATCCTCGAGACCATCAAGAAACATGTGATCCACCACCTGACCATGACCGAGACGGGCACCACCACGCATCTTGTCCAAAAGATAGGGCGCATTGGTCATGGACTCCATCCCACCGGATACAACGATTTTGCCATTGCCCGCCTTCAGTTGATCAAAGGCAAGCATGGTGGTTTTCATGCCTGAGCCACACATCTTGTTCACAGTCGTGGCAGGCACACCCTTGTCCAGCCCAGCGTGAAACGCAGCCTGACGGGCAGGTGCCTGTCCCTGACCAGCAGGTAAAACATTTCCCATGATGACTTCATCGACTTTGGCTGGATCAAGCTTTGCATCTTCCACTGCGGCCTTGATGGCCGCTCCTCCAAGCTCTGATGCTGTCAGTGATGAAAACTCACCCTGAAACCCTGCCATGGGTGTTCGCTTTGCACCTGCAATTACAATTCTGTCTGACATGTTCTTCTCCGGTTTCAGGCTTACCCCGTTATCAGGATCGCCCGGAAATCATTAACATTGGTTCCCGTTGGTCCCGGTATAAATAGTGCTCCGATTTTGTCAAAGGCAGACCACGCATCATTGTTTTGCAAATATGCAACCGGATCAACACCGGCTTCACGCATTTTCGCAACCGTTGATCCATCCACAAAGGCTCCTGCGTTATTCTCGCTGCCGTCAATGCCATCGGTATCTGCACACAGGACATGAATTCCCGGTTCGCCATTGATTTCAATTGCAAATGAAAGAAGGAACTCTGTGTTCCGTCCGCCTTTGCCGTTGCCTTTCAGGGTTACGGTTGTCTCGCCGCCGGAAAGCAACAGCACTGGCTTCCTGAAAGGGCGGTCCTTGTAAAGAATTTCCCTGGCAATTGCAGCTTGCGTGCGGGCAGCTTCGCGAGCTTCACCCTCAATGGCATCTGACAGGATATAGGCATCAATTCCAGATTCTGCTGCCAGTTCGGCCGCTGCCTCAAGGGATTTCGCAGCAGATGCAATGATGTGATGTTCTGTGCTGGCAAACTCGGGATCAGCCGGAAGAGGAGCGTCAGCAGCTTCTGAACCCACATGATCAATGACAGCGGATGGCAATTGCATGTCATACTGTCTAATGATGGCCAGAGCGTCCTCACGCGAACCCGTGTCAGCCACCGTTGGACCCGAAGCGATATATTGCGGGTGATCGCCCGGGATGTCGGAGACCAGAAGCGAGACAAGCTTTGCGGGAAAAGCTGCAGCCGCCAGTCGCCCGCCCTTGATCATTGATACATGCTTGCGCACTGTGTTCATTGCAGAAATCGGCGCTCCCGATGTAAGCAAAGCTTCGTTGACGGCAATCTCATCCGATAGTGCCAACCCCTCCGGCGGACAGGGCAAGAGGGCAGATCCTCCGCCAGAAATGAGTGCAACAACCAGGTCATCCTCACCCAGACCGGAAACTGCTTCCAAAAGCTTCTGCGAGCCATGTAACCCTGCTTCATCCGGCACGGGATGGGCTGCTTCAAAAACTTCCAAATGGTCACATTCGCAACCATAATCATAACGCGTTACAATAACGCCTCTGACTGCTTCTCCGTACTTCTCCATCCATGCACGCTCGAAGGCACGGCCCATCTGCGCAGATGCCTTTCCTGCCCCGACAACAATTACGTTGCCTTTTGGCTTTTCAGGCAGAAAACGGGCAATTACCTTTTCAGGCTGTGCAGCCGCCACCGCAACATCGAATAAGGAAGTCAGGAAAGAAGCAGGTTCGATGGAATTCGTCATCCAGAACCTATGCAAGCACTCAACAGCAAGGTCAAGAGATGCGGGCCTTACTTCAATTT
>JBCCYR010000323.1:0-3823 GCA_039189355.1 Pseudomonadota bacterium | reverse complement strand
CGTCAGCTTCATAGCCCTCGGTTTCCAGGCAAGGCAGGTTGAAAGCGCGGGTCGCTTCACGGATAAGGGCAAATTGCGGCCGCAGGTCTTCGGGTGGCGCATCCCGGTTTGCCTTGTATTCCGGATAGATTTCATTGCGAAACGTTGTTGAAGAATAATCAAAGATCACGGCAAAATGCGTTGGTACAACACCGACGGATGTGTCACGTGCTTCCTGAACCAGTTTCCAGAGCATGTTGCAGAAACCGGAAACCGCACCAACAGGCAGTCCGTCAGACTTGCGGGTAAGCGGTGGTAAAGCGTGATAAGCACGGAAAATATAGGCCGATCCATCTACGAGAAAGAGGTGATCCCCCTGTTTCATGCACTTGCTCCGCCGGACGTTTCGTTCAATGATGTTTTAGGCGCAGAGCAGAAGTTTGACCATAGGGGTAACCGTGTCCGAACAGAAAAAAGCATGTCTTGTGGTTGGCGCAGGTGATGCAACGGGTGGCGCAATCGCCAAGCGGTTTGCACGGGAGGGTTATGTGACGGTTCCCGTGCGCCGGAAGCTTGAACATCTCGACGATCTGGCAAGGGAAATACGCGAGGAGGGTGGCGAGGTCGTACCGATTGGCTGTGATGCAAGACAGGAAGACCAAATGATTGCCCTTTTTGACCGGATCGAAAGCGAGATTGCTCCCTTGGAAGTTGTTGTCTTCAACATCGGAGCCAATGCCCGGTTTGATTTCCTCGATCTGGAGGTGCGCAAGTTCACCAAAATCTGGGAACTTGCCTGCTTTGCAGGATTTTTGACCTGTCGCGAAGCGGCACGGCGCATGGTGCCGCGCGGCAAGGGTACAATTCTGGTGACAGGTGCCTCTGCCAGCATGAAAGGATTTGCAGGTGGGGCTGCATTTGCCAGTGCCAAGTTTGCGCTTCGGGGCATGACACAGGGCATGGCGCGTGAACTCTGGCCTAAAGGCATTCATGTTGCGCATATCGTGATTGACGGTGCAATCGACACCGAATTCATTCGCGAATTCTGGCCACACGCCTATGCGAAGAAAGATCAGGACGGCATATTGAACCCGGAACATATTGCGGAAAACTACTGGCAGATTCATTGTCAGCCGCGCGATGCCTGGACCCTTGAAATGGATTTGAAACCCTGGATTGAGACCTTCTGAAATGAAAACCGTAGAATTCTTTTTTGATATCGTAAGCCCGGCAAGTTACCTCGCCTGGACGCAGTTGCCCAAGATTGCCGGGGAAACCGGTGCTGAAATTGTCTACCGTCCGTTCTTTTTACCCGGTGTTTTTGAGAAGGCTGGCAGCAGTTCGCCCATTACCTCACCTAACAAGGGCAAATGGGCGTTTGAAGATTTCAACCGCTATGCGAGGAAATACGGAGTTCCACTGGTGATGAACAGTCGCTTTCCATTGAGTTCGGTTTACGCAATGCGCGGACTGAACAATTACCGGGACAGCGATGCAGTAAAAGCATTGGGTGATGGTTTTTACCAAGCCATGTGGGTTGAAAACAAGGACATCAACGATCCCGCAATCGTGCAGTCGATCTGCGAAAGCGCCGGGGTCAATCCTGCAGAATATCAGGAACGGCTGAATGATCCCGGCAACAAGCAATCGCTCATGGATGTAACGGATGAAGCGGTTTCACGCGGCGTCTTTGGCGCACCGACGTTTTTCATCGGCGAGATAATGCATTGGGGTCAGGACAGATTGGAATTTGTGCGGGAGGAACTGGCAGGTTGAGGCAGATTCTTAAGCTGGTTTTGGAGACTGCCAAGGTCTTAATTGAGCCCTTTGAAGTTTCAGATGCTACGAAGAGCCTTGAATGCCGATGTTCATATGCCTTTGACCAACATCTGTTTGGTTCGCTTGGCAGACACCTGGAATCACTCGTCGTTGGCGTTCAGTTCTTCCAGACGCGGCATTGAAACCGTCGAGTAACCTGAATCCACAAAGTGGACTTCACCCGTTACACCCGAAGACAGATCCGATAGCAGATACAGCGCTGACCCGCCGACTTCCGCGATATCAACCGTACGGCGTAGTGGCGAATTGCGTTTCTGGTAATTGAACATGGCACGCGCATCGGAAACGCCTGCACCAGCAAGTGTTCTCACCGGGCCTGCAGAAATTGCATTTACCCTGATCCCTTCAGGACCATAGTCGGTAGCAAGATACCTCACACTTGCCTCAAGTGCAGCCTTGGCCACACCCATTACATTATAATTTGGCATTACCCGCGTTGCGCCGCCATAGGTCAGCGTGAGCATAGAGCCGCCATCAGCCATCAGTTCTGCAGCGCGTTTGGCGATTTCGGTAAACGAGAAACAGGAAATCACCATGGTTCGGGAAAAGTTGTCACGCGTTGTATCTGCGTACATGCCTTTCAACTCGTCCTTGTCCGAAAAGGCGATTGCATGCACGATAAAATCAAGCTTGCCCCATTCCGATTTTAACGCATCAAACACTGCATCAACGGTTGAGATATCTTCCACATCGCAAGGGAGCAGCAGTTTTGCACCGACACTGTCTGCAAGCGGCTTCACGCGTTTGCCAAAGGCTTCGCCCTGATAGGTGAAAGCAAGTTCAGCGCCTTCATCCGCAAGCCGTTTTGCAATTCCCCAGGCAATCGAATGATTGTTCGCAACGCCCATGACAAGCCCGCGCTTGCCCTTCATCAAGTCACCCATTGCTTGCCCCTAGCCAGTGTGTTTTTGGAAAATCAAAGTTGCATTGGTTCCGCCAAACCCGAACGAATTTGACATGACCGTATTGAGTTCAACATCATCCTGACGCTCGGTGACAATCTTCATGCCGGCAAAGGCCGGGTCGATTTCTTCGATATGCGCGCTTTTACAAATGAAGCTGTTCTGCATCATCAGCAGGCAGTAGATGGCTTCCTGCACACCGGTTGCACCAAGCGAATGCCCGGTCAGTGATTTTGTAGCCGAGATCGGTGGAATATTTTCCCCGAAGACTTCTCGAACTCCCTGCATTTCTTTCTCGTCACCAACCGGTGTTGAAGTTGCATGCGGGTTTATATAGTCGATCGGATCGTTGACGGTGCTCATGGCCATGTTCATGCAGCGGATTGCACCCTCGCCGGATGGCGCCACCATGTCATAGCCATCGGACGTTGCGCCATATCCAACAATTTCACCGTAGATTTTTGCGCCCCGGGCTTTCGCATGTTCAAGCTCTTCAAGCACCAGAACCCCTGCTCCGCCCGCAATCACAAAACCATCGCGGTTAACGTCGAAAGCCCGTGATGCCGTATCTGGTTGATCGTTGTATTTCGATGACATTGCACCCATCGCGTCAAACAGGTTCGACATTGACCAGTCTAGGTCTTCCGAACCGCCCGCAAAGACCATGTCCTGTTTACCCAGCTGAATGGTTTCGTACGCATTTCCGATACAGTGGTTGGAAGTCGCACAGGCCGAGGTAATGGAATAGTTGACACCCTTGATCTGGAACTGTGTACCCAGAACAGCAGACGCGGTGGAACTCATGGCCTTTGGTACAGCAGTAGGCCCGATCCGTTTCGGCCCTTTCTCCCGGGTAATGTCGGCGGCTTCGAATATGATCTTGGTGGAAGGACCACCAGAACCCATTATGATACCGGTGCGCGGATTGATAATGTCGCTTTCTTCAAGACCTGCATCCTGAATTGCTTGCTCCATCGCAATGTAATTCCATGCGGTACCCTTGGCCATGAAGCGCGCTGTCCGGCGGTCCAGCACTTCAAAAGGATCAAGTGCAGGCTCACCATGGACCTGACAGCGGAAACCGTATTTCTGGTAATCTTGCG
>JBCCYR010000322.1:0-3836 GCA_039189355.1 Pseudomonadota bacterium | reverse complement strand
GCCTGCACACCGGGCATTGCTTCAGCAGCAGACTTGTTGATGCCTTTTACTTTTGCATGGGCATGCGGTGAACGTACAAATGCCGCATAGCACTGGTTTTCATTGCGGACGTCATCCGTGTATTTTCCGTTTCCCGTAATAAATCTCTTGTCTTCCTTGCGCAGTACCCTTGCGCCAATTCCTTCACTCATATCTTTGTCCTCCTGTCACATTCAAAGAATTACATCTTTGATGCGCCATCCTGAATTGCCTTGACGATGTTGTGATAGCCGGTACAGCGGCAGATATTGCCTTCCAGTTCCGCGCGGATGGTTTTTTCATCCAGCTCTTTGCCCAACCGGTTCACCATGTCGGTCGCTGCCATGATCATGCCAGGTGTACAGAAACCGCATTGAAGGCCGTGGTTTTCCTTGAAGGCGGTCTGCATCGGATGAAGATCGCCATTTGCAAGTCCCTCGATGGTTGTAACGTCAGTGCCATCGGCCTGTGCTGCAAGCATTGTGCAGGATTTGACTGCCTTGCCGTCCACATGAACAACGCAGGCACCACACTGTGATGTGTCACAGCCGACATGGGTGCCGGTCAACCTCAGGTTTTCACGGATAAACTCTACAAGCAGCGTGCGGTCCTCCACATCACCACTTACGGCTTTCCCGTTTACTGTCATGGAAACTGTCGCCATCAATTCCTCCTCGGCAATTCCAATTACGTACCAGAACGCAAATCCGGATTACGACAGGAAGAGAAATTGCTTCATCCCATGTTTGAGAATGTTGCCGAAACGGCTCAGGGCGAAGCGGTTTCGGTCTCCTCCCAAAGTATCCGAACCGCGTTTCAGTAATAAGTATTGCGCGGAAAGCCTTCCGCGCCAAGGGGTTGATTTAAAAAAAGAGTATTTACTGACCGAGTTTGAGGTCAGGCAGCAGTTACACGACTTTTTGCCGCATCAAATTCTGTTACCAAACGGTCAACCAGCTCCTGGGTTGAAGTTACAGCCTTTATGGCTCCAATACCTTGCCCGCAACCCCAGATGTCCTTCCACGCCTTTGCGTCCGTATTCCCGCCGGAAGCAAAGTTCATGGCAGACGGATCGCTTTCCGGCAGGTTGTCCGGGTCCATGCCTGCGTTTTCAATGGATGGTTTCAGATAATTGCCGTGCACACCGGTAAACAGGTTGGTGTAGACAATATCCTTGGCGTTATAGTCCACGATTGCCTGTTTGTACTCGTCAATTGCTCTTGCTTCATGGGTCGCAATGAACGGGGAGCCGATATAGGCCATGTCTGCGCCCATGGCCTGCGCAGCAAGGATTGCGCCACCATTGGCGATTGAACCCGACAAGAGCAGCGGCCCGTCAAACCATTCCCGTATTTCCTGGATCAGTGCAAATGGCGAGAGCGTTCCTGCGTGCCCGCCTGCACCCGCTGCAACTGCGATCAGACCATCGGCTCCCTTGCGGATCGCGGAATTTGCATGACGGTTGTTGATAATGTCGTGCAAGACAATGCCGCCATAAGAATGAACAGCGTCATTTACTTCCGGCACAGCTCCAAGTGAAGTGATGACAATCGGTACCTTGTATTTAACACACATGGACAGGTCGTGCTCGAGGCGGTTGTTGGATGTGTGAACAATCTGGTTTACCGCAAATGGAGCTACCTTTTTGTCGGGATTGGCTTTTTTGTGGCTCTCCAGTTCTTCTGTGATTTCCGCAAGCCATTCGTCCACCTGGGCCTCCGGCCTGGCATTGAGTGCCGGAAAGGAACCGACAACACCGGCCTTGCACTGGGCAATCACCAGCTCCGGGTGCGAAATGATGAACAGAGGTGCTGCCACTGCAGGAATTCGAAGATCATTCTTCAGGATGTCTGGGAGTGCCAAGGGTGCTTCCTTTAACGTTTACGTAATAGTCAATTTATGTTTAGTGCTTTTCCTGTAACCCTGCAAACATTTTGAGACGGGATTTGCAACATGGATTTTGAAATGTGGATCAATGTCATTGATTTAAACGTGGGGATCGATGGGGTTTTCGTTGAAAATTTGTGTCAGCACAGTATTAAGAATTAAATGTTCTGAAAATCCGGATTCGCTGAGGGGTTGATGCGAAAGCGGATTTTAGACAAGAACGGTCGAAATAGTGGCAAACTTTGAAGGTCTTATACGAGGGGCACTAGCAGCCAAGGACGCGACTTCGCAGGAGGTGCGCCATCTCGTTTATCAGTCTTCCCGCAATGCATTAAAGCGTCTGATTGAAGAAAACCGGTCGATGACACTTGAGTATGCACTTTCCGAGCAAAAAGCCCTGGAAGACGCCATTAACCGGATTGAAGAGGAATTTACCCGTCCAAAGGTGCAAACGCCACCCGTGGATGACGATCCTCTTTTTGAACTCAAGCAGATTTTGGCTGAAGATTCAGATGATTTCAGAAGGGCACAAGCCCAATCAGACGCTGAAGTCAGCCCTGGTCAGCCATCAGCACAAACCTCTGAACAACCCGTCTCCGGACAAGCCGCTGACGATGCGATAATCACAGACACCGGGCCGGTTGTTGATGAAGTGCCGGAAATCTCGAGTGAAATCCCGGACAATGAGCTTTCGGACAATGAGAATCTGCCGCTTGAGTTTGCAAGGCGTCGCAAAAGCCAGCGGTTCGCGATCTGGCTCATCGTCACACTGGCAATCATCGGCCTGCTAGCCTGGCTTGCCTATTATCTTTTTATTGAGTTTTCGAACGGCAACCTGTTTGGCTTCGGCGGCAATCAGACTGCAGAAAATTCCAGTACACTTGATGCCGGCAATCAGTCTTCGGAGTTCATTACAATACTTGAACCCGGCGACCTTTCCTCCCTGGTGACAGCAAATCGTGGGCAGGCAGAGATAGTCAACGAACTCAATCTCGAAATGGTCAGGATTGTTTCGGTTCGCGATGACCTGAACCGGTCACAACCTGCAAAGCCGATCCTGCTACGATTGAAGCAAGGCGTGCTGGAGCAGATTTCCGGCAAGAACGTCACCTTTGAAATCTATGCCAAATCGGGCAGTCCCAGCCCGGCACAGTTTACGGTAAAGTGCCAGTTTGGAGAGCTTGGAAGTTGTGGCCGCAAGCGGTTCCGGGTGGGACTGCAGCCGGAAGCCTCGATTTTCGCATTTGAAATGCGGACTATCAACGATCCAACCCAAAACGCTTATATTGCGATCAACACGGATACTACAGATAGCGCAGCCACTACCGGCAGAGGTGACGTTATCGATGTAGTCTATGCACGCCTGCGGGCAAACTGATCTTTCACGCTCCAAATGCGTTCAGAAAACCGGGGCCACTGCCAAGGATTTCAGTATCAATCTTGCTGCTTGGTTCCGGGTCTTTGCCATCGTAGTCTATTGAACTGAGCACATGTTTTATCGCGTTTATTCTCGCGCGTCGTTTGTCGTTTGAACGCACGATTGTCCAAGAGGCATGGGCCGTATGCGTGGCATCCAGCATTTTGTCCCTTGCATCCGTATAATCATGCCACTTGTGCAATGCCTTGATGTCAATGGGTGATAGTTTCCATGACTTTAAAGGGTTTTGGCGGCGATCATGGAAACGCTTGATCTGCATTTCCTGACCGACATTGAGCCAGAACTTGAAAAAATGAATGCCCTCCTCAACGAGCATGTGTTCAAACTGGGGCGCTTCTTCAAGAAATTTTTCGTGCTGCTCCGGTGTGCAGAAACCCATTACGGGTTCTACACCTGCGCGGTTATACCAGGAACGGTCGAACATCACGATTTCTCCGGAAGTCGGAAGGTGAGCAGCATAACGCTGAAAATACCATTGCCCGCGTTCTGTGTC
>JBCCYR010000321.1:0-3874 GCA_039189355.1 Pseudomonadota bacterium | reverse complement strand
GGCGTTTTCAGTAGAGGAAATCCGCCTTGGTTCCGGATTGAGAAGCGGTCAGGAGGGAGCGCGCTGGTTCAGGTTGCGTGCCCGCTCAATGAATTCACCGACCCATCGAAAGCCGCTTACCGTGTGGCAATTGTCTGATGTGACAGCCGACCGTATAGAGCAGGAGAACGCATTCCAGACATTACAGGATGCAATTCATTATCTTGATCATGCACCGGCAGGTTTCATGTCCAGTGATGCGGATGGTTCATTGATGTATGTTAATGCCACATTGGCAGATTGGCTCGGACTTGATCTGGCTTTTTTTGAACCCGGGTCCATAAAAGTCAATCAGCTTATTACCGACGAAAACCTGACGCTGTTCAACACACTGGAAGCAGCACAATCGGCGAGCAAAACCGGCGTGGTTGACCTCGACATGACCCGTTCCGACGGCAAACTTCTGCCGGTCCGCCTTTACAGCCGCAATCCGTATTCGTCGGATGCCGCTCCCGGATCATTGAGAACACTGGTTCTCAACCGTTCGGCTGAAATGGGAGACAGCGACGCGTTACGGGATGCAGAAATACGATTCACCCGCTTCTTCAACAACACGCCAATCGCAATTGCCGGTATCAACAGTGACGGGAAAATCGTACGTACCAATGCACCATTCCAAAGCATGTTTGCCGCTGTCATAGCCGATAAGGGCTCTGCGGAGCAGCTGGATTACAGCAGCATGGTCTCAAAGGATGAGCAGGACCGTATCTCTACCGCATTTGCGAAAGCCCTGGAAGGTGTCAGTAAAATTGACCCGGTAGATCTGCCGATCAATGGAGATGATGAGCGGTTTGTGCGGTTTTTCTTCAATCAGGTTTCAATTGGTGATCTCGACGAGACAGAACATGTTGAAGAAGCGCATCAGGAGCGGGTTATTGTCTACGCGATGGAAATAACCGAACAACGGGCTCTGGAGAACCAGTTTGCCAAGGGGCAGAAAATGCAGGCGGTCGGCCAGCTTGCCGGTGGTATCGCACACGACTTCAACAATGTGCTGACTGCCATTATCGGCTTCTCCGATTTGCTGCTTGGAAATCACAAGCCATCTGATCCGTCATTCCAGGACATCATGAACATCAAACAGAACGCCAACCGGGCTGCAAGTCTGGTCAGACAGTTGCTGGCGTTTTCGCGGCGCCAGACCTTGCGCCCGCAAGTCCTGCATCTTTCAGATGTGTTGTCAGATTTGCGCATGTTGATGGACAGGCTGGTCGGCGACCGTATTGAACTTGATATCAAGCATGGTCGTGACCTTTGGCCGATCAAGGCTGATATTTCGCAACTGGAACAGGTAGTGGTCAATCTCGTGGTCAATGCGCGAGACGCCATGGAAAACGAGGGCAAGCTTCAGATACGCACCCGGAATCTTACCGAGCAGGAATGTGACGCGCAGTTTTCCTTTCAGGAACTGGAGCCCGCTGACTATCTGTTAATCGAAGTTCAAGACAACGGTTCCGGCATGTCCAAGGAAGTCATGGACAAGATATTTGAGCCGTTCTTCTCTACAAAAGAAGTCGGCAAGGGAACCGGACTTGGCTTGTCTACCGTATATGGCATCATCAAACAGACTGGCGGGTTTATTTATCCCGACAGTGAGGAAGGTGTTGGAACCACGTTCAACGTATTTTTACCCAGGCACATTGTCAGTGAAGAAACGGCAAACGAACAGGCTGCAGCACCTGATGAAACGAAGGAAGAGCCCAAGAAAGACCTCACCGGCAACGCCACGATCCTTCTGGTGGAAGATGAAGACGCGGTGCGTGCTTTTGGGTCACGGGCGCTCATTTCCCGCGGCTATGAGGTGCATGAAGCTTCCAGCGGGGTAGAGGCCCTTGAAATCATGGAAGACTACGGGGATGAAATTGACCTTGTTGTTTCGGATGTTGTCATGCCCGAGATGGATGGTCCGACTTTGCTGGGTGAATTGCGCAAGACGCATCCTGATTTGAAGTTCATCTTTGTGTCCGGATATGCGGAGGAAGCTTTTGCAAAGAACTTGCCTGAACAAGAGCGTGAGAAGTTCGGCTTCCTGCCGAAACCGTTTTCCCTGAAGCAATTGGCGACTACGGTTAAGGAAATGCTGGAAGAATGAGGCTTCTGATCCCGCCACCTGTGCAAGCGCTGATTTGTGCAGGGCTGATATGGTTCCTAAGTGGCATGTTGCCCCAACTCGCTTTTGAATTCCCCTGGCAGGAGAGAGTTGCCATCGCATTGGTGGCATTGGGGCTGGCAATTGATTTTTCGTCCATACGGCTTTTCGTAAGGGCGGATACGACAATCAATCCGTATACCCCCGACAAATCCGAAACGCTCGTTACCAACGGAATTTACAAATACACTCGTAACCCGATGTATGTGGGGATGGTGATTTTCCTTACAGCGTTTGGCTTGTGGATTGGGAACTGGATGTTTTTGCCATTAACCGGATTGTTCATTTGGTACATCACAAAGTTCCAGATTGTTCCCGAGGAAGAGGTTCTTCAGGAGAAGTTCGGTGATGACTACAGTGAGTATCGCCATAAAGTCAGACGCTGGATCTGATGTTTCGCGGTCACGTATTGTATTTCATTGTTTCACTTGCGCAGTAAAAGTCAATAATTCCATATGCTTAACTGATTATCACGCATCTTCAACTTTCTGAGCGCATCTCAATTCCAACCGATCTTCGTCAGATTTCCCTGTAAATGATCCACATTCTGTGGGGGCCTTTTTACACAGGAGGCCATTGGTCAATGTTTTTGGAAATATTTTTGGATTCAACCCGGTTTATCCACTTTGTGGGATTCGCACTTGGGATTGGTGCTGGCAGCTTTGGAGACTTTTCAGTTCTTCGGAAACTCAATGTCAAAATCACTGAACATGATCTTTCAACACTCGATATGGTGCACAAGATCGTCTGGCTGGGAGTAGGCCTGTTGTGGTTAAGTGGCTTGATGTTGTTGTATTTGAAAACCGGCTTTCAACCGTCAGAATTTACAGCAAAACTGTTCATGAAACTCATGGTAGTCACGGTTCTCACCATCAATGCAGTCATGATGGGGGCGATCGCCATGCCCATCATGCGCCGAAACTTGAAGAGAGCTTACATGGAGTTTTCCCTTGAGGATAAAGCAATCCTTGGTTTGCTTGGCGCCATATCCATTTGCTCCTGGATAAGCGGATTGGTGCTTGGCATATTCTCGGCGCTCAAACCAGCCGAGTTTTATACGATAATGCCGATGTTTGCTTTTATGTATCTTGGCGCCTTGGTTGCAGCCATGCAACTCACGATCATTCTTCATGTCATTTGGGAACGCAGACAATCGAAATTCGCTGACAAACCGCAAGCCCGATTGGTTGCCACCAAGACGAACCAGAATGAACAGGTCTCGGAAAACCATACTTGGGACGCTGTTTTAACCAGTCCATGATGTCGTGGCGCTTACAATTCCATCTTTCCTTTCTCTGAAACAACAGCTAGCCTTTGCTGCAAAGGGAGGGAAAGATGGAATTCAGTATACAGTTGTCTGCGGATTATCCTGACAAGTCTTATGGCGGTGACCGCGTTTATCAGGACATGATTGATCAGGCGGTTCTCGCTGACAAACTGGGTTTTGATGCTGTTTCCATAACTGAGCATCATCTGATAAATTGCCTGATGATGCCTGCTCCCCTGATTTTTGCAACCAAGATTGCAGCTCACACCAAACAGATCAACATTATGACCTCTATTGTCGTGCTGCCTTTGCATGACATGAGGACATACGCAGGTGAAGTTGTGGTCGCTGACATTTTCACAGACGGCCGTTTGATGCTTGGTTTTTAATATTTACGGATCGGAGTCCGAGTCATGACT
>JBCCYR010000320.1:0-3874 GCA_039189355.1 Pseudomonadota bacterium | reverse complement strand
GTGAACATCGGCCCCTTGAAGGCAGCCGTAGCCGACCCCAGATATTTCCTGAAACAATTACCCAATACGAGACCTTTCAGTTTCGTGCCAATCAAGTGAACATTGAATTAGGTATAACTTTCAAATCCGGTGTTCCTTCGTTCAATCGGGTATTAATATAAAGATTCGCGAAGCGCTGTTTTCGCCAACAAGGAAAAAGCCATGAGCAACGAAAATACAGATGAAATTGAATTCGGATCCGGCGATATTCTGCCGCTTCTGCCATTGCGCGATATTGTTGTTTTCCCGCACATGATCGTTCCGTTGTTTGTAGGGCGCGAAAAGTCGATTGCGGCCCTCGAAGAGGTTATGAACTCAGATCGCCAGGTTTTGCTGTTCACACAGAAAAATGCCGGCGATGACAATCCGATGCCGGAATCCCTTTACGATATCGGCACACTGGCATCTGTCCTTCAATTGCTGAAACTGCCGGACGGTACCGTAAAAGTTCTTGTGGAAGGTGTGTCACGCGCAAGAGTGCGCAAGTTTACGGCTCGTGAAGAATATTTTGAAGCAGTCGCGGACATTATTGATGATCAGGATGATGATCCTGTAGAAGTGGAAGCGCTCGCACGGTCAGTGGTTGGTGACTTTGAAAGCTACGTGAAGCTGAACAAGAAAGTCTCGCCGGAAGTCGTCAGTTCAGTTACCCAGATTGACGAGTATTCCAAGCTTGCCGACACTGTTGCATCGCATCTGGCGATCAAGATTTCCGAGAAACAGGAAATCCTGTCGATCTTTTCCGTCAAAGAGCGCCTTGAACATGTGATTGGCCTCATGGAAAGCGAGGTTTCTGTCCTTCAGGTTGAAAAGCGGATTCGCGGCCGTGTTAAACGCCAGATGGAGAAAACCCAGCGCGAGTACTATCTCAATGAACAGATGAAGGCGATCCAGAAGGAACTGGGTGAAGGTGAAGACGGCAAGGATGAGCTTCAGGAAATAGAAGATCGCATCAACAAGACCAAGCTTTCGAAAGAAGCCAAGGAAAAGGCCGAGGCTGAATTCAAGAAGCTGAAGCAAATGAGTCCGATGTCTGCTGAGGCGACAGTCGTACGTAATTATCTGGACTGGTTGCTCGGTATTCCCTGGGGCAAGCGCTCTCCAATCAAGACGGATCTGAAAAAGGCCGAGGATATTCTCGAAAAGGATCATTATGGCCTTGAAAAGGTCAAAGAGCGGATCATCGAATATCTTGCCGTTCAGGCTCGTGCAAAGAAGATCAAGGGCCCCATCCTTTGTCTTGTTGGCCCTCCCGGGGTTGGTAAAACATCACTTGGGAAATCCATTGCCAAGGCAACCGGTCGTGAATTTGTCCGCATGGCACTTGGTGGTGTTCGCGATGAAGCAGAGATCCGCGGCCACCGCCGTACCTACATCGGCTCAATGCCAGGCAAGGTCATTCAGTCAATGAAGAAAGCCAAGAAAGCCAACCCGTTGTTCCTTCTCGATGAGATCGACAAAATGGGCATGGATTTCCGCGGTGACCCGTCTTCGGCGCTTCTGGAGGTTCTTGACCCTGAGCAAAACAATACATTTGCCGATCATTATCTCGAAGTGGATTACGACCTTTCCAATGTCATGTTCATTACCACAGCGAATACACTCAACATTCCCGGGCCGTTGATGGACCGCATGGAGATCATTCGCATTGCCGGGTATACCGAAGATGAAAAACTGGAGATTGCCAAACGGCACTTGCTGCCGAAGTCCATCAAGGATCATGCACTCCAACCCAAGGAATTTGAGGTTAGTGATGCAGCAATTCGTGAAGTGATCAAAACCTATACCCGTGAAGCCGGTGTTCGGAATCTTGAGCGTGAACTCTCAAAACTCGCCCGTAAGGCAGTGACGGAAATCATGAAAGGAAACCGCAAGTCGATCAAGGTCAAGCCTGACAATGTTGACGAATTCCTCGGTGTTCCGAAATTCCGTCATGGTGAAGCCGAGAAGGATGATCAGGTTGGAGTAGTTACCGGATTGGCGTGGACCGAGGTCGGTGGTGAACTGCTGACGATCGAAGGCGTTTCCATGGCCGGTAAAGGCAAGATGACTGTTACCGGAAACCTCAAGGATGTGATGAAGGAATCCATTTCTGCTGCTGCATCTTATGTTCGTTCGCGGGCCACGGATTTTGGCATCAAGCCACCTACATTTGACCAGCTTGATATTCACGTTCACGTGCCGGAAGGTGCAACACCCAAGGACGGTCCATCGGCTGGTGTTGCCATGGTCACGTCAATCGTCTCTGTGATGACGGATATTCCGATCAGGGCGAATGTGGCGATGACGGGAGAAATCACGTTGCGGGGCAGGGTATTGCCGATCGGCGGTCTCAAGGAGAAACTGCTTGCGGCATTGCGTGGTGGCATCACTAAGGTTCTGATCCCTGAGGAGAATGCCAAGGACCTCGCAGACATTCCTGATAATGTGAAGAACGAGCTGGAAATCATTCCTGTTTCTATCATGGATGAAGTGCTGGAACATGCGTTAATCAGCAAGCCTGAGGCGATTGAATGGAGTGCTGAGGATGCTGAACGCGCTGCGGCAAAGGCAATCGCTGATGTTGGCGGCGAAGCAACAGGCGTTGCCCACTAACGGCGAAAACGTTCAAAACAGTCAAAGAAAATTCAAAAAGGAGGCCGAATCACTCGTGCCTCCTTTTTGCTTATACAGGTGAAATTGGTCCCCAAACTTTGCCTGAATGGCCAAGTTTATGCGAAAATACGCTGAAAACCCCTGAAAACAGCCAGTTTAAAGCATTTTTCCTTGTGTTGCAGTTTGTGAAATAGGAAAATCCCGGAATAGTTATTGAGTCGTGATTTTTTTCTAATGGAAGGATGCAACATGAATAAGAACGAATTGATCACAGCTGTGGCAGATCAGTGCAGCATGACCAAGGCGCAGGCTGGGGAAGCTATTGACGCTGTTCTGGACACGGTTACAAGTGCACTGAAATCTGGCGATGAAGTACGTCTTCTCGGTTTCGGAAATTTTGCCGTTGCAAACCGCAAGGCGACAACCGCACGCAATCCGCGTACTGGTGAAACAATCAACGTTCCTGCATCCAAGGCACCGAAGTTCAAGGCAGGCAAGGCATTGAAGGATGCTGTTAATACCTGATTTCTGAATTACAGATTGATTTTTAAGCCCGCACCTTGTTGCGGGCTTTTTTGTGCATGCAGTGATCCACCTGTCCCGGTTTCAACTTTGCGACAGCATGTGGCGAAAAGGGACTTGTCCCGAAACACTCCTGTGATAGAAACGGAAAACCGGACAGGGTTCCCGGAAGGAAATGCAGGCCCATTCTAGGGCCGCCTGTGCATTGAGGTAAGTCGCAGGCAGGAGCATTCCAGGCTTTTTTCACAGCATTACAGCACGTGTCGCCGGTTCAAATTGGAGAAAGAAATGGCAGTCAAGTCGGACATTGAAATCGCCCGCGAAGCAAACAAGAAACCTATTCAGGAAATTGGTGAGAAGCTTGGAATACCATCAGCAGATTTACTGCCGTTTGGTCATGACAAGGCAAAGGTCTCTGAAGACTTCATCAAGTCAGTGCAGGGCAATCAGGATGGCAAACTTATCCTGGTGACCGCGATTAACCCGACTCCGGCTGGAGAAGGCAAGACAACAACTACCGTGGGTCTCGGTGACGGGTTGAATGCGATTGGCAAAAAGGCAGCAATCTGTATTCGTGAAGCCTCGCTTGGTCCGTGTTTCGGCATGAAGGGTGGCGCTGCCGGTGGTGGTTACGCTCAGGTTGTGCCGATGGAGGAAATGAATCTGCATTTCACAGGCGACTTCCACGCAATTACATCCGCACACAACCTTTTGTCGG
>JBCCYR010000319.1:0-3894 GCA_039189355.1 Pseudomonadota bacterium | reverse complement strand
CCTACCTGAAAGAACTTCAACTGGAAATTCATCAGGTGTTTATCGACATGGTGAAGGAACGCCGCGAAGGAAAACTCGGAGATGATCCGGATATCTTCACAGGCAAATTCTGGACGGGCATACGGGCAAAGGACCTCGGACTTGTCGACAGTTTTGGCCATATGGGCACAGTTCTCAAGGAACGCTATGGCGATGATGTCAAACTCAAGCTCGTTCAGCCAAAACGCGGCCTTTTCGGACGTCCGTCCATGGGGGCAGGTGTTTCCCTGATGGATGATGCAACATCTGCATTTCTGGACAATGCTGTCACGAGCGCAGAAGAAAAACTTCTGAGATCACGATACGGCCTTTAGAAAACACGGGAGGATATGGTGCCACAACTTATAGGACTTGCCCTGATCGGCGGTATTTTGTGGTATGGCTATCGAGCCCTGAAACGCGAAATGGAACGCATCGGGCGTGAAACCCGGGAAGCAGAACGCAAGGCGCAAGAGGCCAAACGCGGCAAGGAACTCGTACCGGATGAAAATGGCGTTTACAGACCTGCGGAGCCGGATGAGGAATAACCACAGCTCTATTCCGGCTGCAATACAATCTCTGCAGTGCGGCCAACTTTTACCTCAACCTCTTGCGGTATAATTTTGCCGGCCTGACGCCAGCCTTCCACAACATACCGCCCCGGCAACAGCTTCAGTGGTTGTCCAAGCCGCAAAAATGATTTTTTGAGCTTTTGGCCTTCCAGCGCTTTCACAAAAGCACGATCCGGCTGCCTCTTATATTTGTCAGAAGTGGCGTAGTCGACAACCAGACTGCCGGTAGCAAGAGGCGCGACATTTATCTTCAAGGATTCTCCGTTAACAACAACCACTTCCTGATCTTCAAAATATCCTGCCTGTTTCCATCCACTGACCCTATATTTGCCAGGCTTGACCGGTGTTATCTCGCCCGGCCTGACAAGAAACGAGCCCTTCCAATCCAGTGCCTTAAATGTTGCCCGGTCAGGTTTTGTAAAATAATCATCCGTTTCAGGATAGTTGAGTTCGACAAATCCGACTTCAAGTGGAACTTCAATGGTTTCACCATCCTCAGTAGCCTTGATTTCCAATGGTTCGAGTGGTGTACGCTGATCGACTGAATGCAACTCATAGGTTCCCGGCGCAATAACCGCACCATTGCTGCCGTGTACGCCATAAATCTTTTTGCCATCTCGCCATAGCTCGGAAAAACGCTTGATGACCTCCCCGTTCGGCAGCTTGTATGCAAAGAAAATCCGAATCGTTTTGCTCAAGTCAAAAACAACCGTTGTTTCCTCGCCTGCTTTCAGGGTCGCATTTACTGACAGTTTGTTGTCACTGTTGGGTTCGCTTCTGAATTCGTATTCACCAGGCCTTGCAAGCACAGTATCGAAATGGCGCATGCCGAAAACCTTCTCGCCGTTCTGATAAGCCGTGACGAAAGCCCCTTTCACTTCTTCGCCACCCTGGACAAATCTGGCTTTTACAAATGCAGGTGGCGTCACCGGCACGTTAAAGGTTGTACTGCCACGTTCCACAATCGAAACTGCCTGCATTACCGGCTTGTAAATGCTGCCATCCCTCAGAACCGGTCCCACTTCCAGTTCATAGTCACCGGCATTTTCCACCACATTGCGGAAATTACTGTAAACCTTCGCCAAAGGTTGACCATCTTTGATAATATCACCCCGAAGTTTGTAAGTGCGTCCTTGATCATCCTCACCAGTTATAAAAAAAGCATAATCACGTTCGTCCTGTTTTGCCTCACCTGCTTCGGGCTCTTCCACAGGCTCTCCGGCAGTTGATTGCACGCCATCTGCTGATGCCTGCTCAATTGCTTCGCCTGCTTCCTCCAATACTTCAGCAAACTGGTCAGCGGAATCTGCATCGAAATACGTGCCTCCAGACTCGCGCGCTATACACGCAAGGGCCTGCCGCTCAAGCTTGTTGAGGCCAACACCCACCACATGAACCCGAATATCAACGTTGGAGTTTTTCCATTCGTTCATCAGTGCGCACGGATCCGCATCACAGGTTTCAATTCCGTCGCTTATCAAGAGAATATCGCCCGGTCTGCCATTAAAATCCTTTAGCGCTTCCGTCAGGCTGTAGGTGATCGGTGTTTTGCCAATAGGTTTCAGACTGCTGATGGCTTGCGAAATTTTCACCTTGGCGGAGTCTGCTTCAGAAAACCCAACCATGAGTTGCGTGTCCCGACAATCGTTTTTGCTGCGGTGACCATAAGCGCGAAAAGCTATTTTACGGCTGCCGAAATCAGTGTTTAGAAACGAGGAAACCGCCTTGCGCCCCGCTTCATATTTACGAGACTTGTCGGCCAGTTCGCCCCACATGGAATTTGAACTGTCATAGGTGATCATCAGCAAGCGATCTTCTTCAGCAACCGCATGAACTACAAACAGGCAAATGGAGACACATACAGCAAACAGCCGGTAGAAAAGGTGCAACATCATGAAATCCCCTGAAATTTGAATATGCCCCAACGTCAATAAATACCGAAACAGTACTGCTTTCAAGTTTTAGCTTATGAGGCCTTCCGTGGCGCCAGCATTGGCTTCGGCGATTGCTTCCGGATTGTAATATTCGCCCGGATTTACAACCTGTGCAGTTGCATACTGGAAGTTTTCCATTTCATCCTGCGGCACGGCTTCACGGACAAAAATCCGAAAGATTACAAAGGCCACAAACAATGCGGACAGAACGAGTATCAGCCACATGAACATCGTGACCGGCAGGAACAGCAAGAGGACGGTTGAAATCAACGGGATGATGAATGCGCCGAGCGACCACATGACCATCTGTGTGGATGACAGGAACACGTAATCCTTCGGATCTGCCCGGTCGTTCGCAAGAGCACTGGATACCGAGTAAAACGTTTCAATGGACCCAACCCAGATCGCAAACATCAGGATGAGCCAGACAAAACCCAGATGAGACTCCGTGATGATTGCAATTACACCCAGTGTACAGGACATGCTTGCAACGATGAGCAGCACATAGCGGCGATCAATCCGGTCAGACAAGGCGCCCATCGGCAGTTGCACCACAAGCAGGCCCATCTGCATCATCAGCATCATCAAGCCGATATCGGCTGCCTTGTAACCAAGTTCCGCTGTATAGATCGGTGCAAAGCCCTGCAGGGTCATGGTCAGACCACCAACAAACAGCATGCCCATCAGGCCAACCGGAGAAACTTTCCAGAGTTTCCTGATCTGGATGTTGAATTCTTCCGGCGCTTCGGGCTGGCGCAAGCGCGTCAAACCGACGGGCAAAATGGCAAACGTGACGAAAGCAACGCTCAGTGCCATCGGGACATGGCTGTTCACGTCTATCCAGCCGATGATGTAGGATCCCACACCAAGCGACATGACATAACAGACGTAAAACGTCGAAATTACCTTGCCACGGTTTTCATCCGTACAGGCGTCGTGCAGCCAGCTCTGGGCAACGATAAATGCGCCATTGATACCGAAACCGTAAAGCGCACGGGCAAGAACCCATATAGCGGGATTTTCGGTTATCAAAACCAGCAGGAACGAAAGAATGATGATCGCATACACGGTCATGAAGACGCGTGCATGGCCAGAGGTTCGCAACATCCATCCGGCAGCCAGACAACCGATCAGGCCTCCCAGCGACAATGCCGGAAACATGGCGTTTGCAACCCAGGGTTCAAACCCAAGCTCCTTGAGCTTGATCGGCACATAGGCAAATCCAAGCCCCGATGCCATAGCCATGAACATCATGGATACAATGATGCCCGACATCGCAATGGGTGTTGCGCTGATCCGGACTTCCGTTGTTTCGGTAATTGTTTCTGCTTCTGCCATGGCGACCTCGAACCGCTATGGGTTCAACCTCT
>JBCCYR010000318.1:0-3912 GCA_039189355.1 Pseudomonadota bacterium | reverse complement strand
GATCATTTTTGACAGTGACACGGAAACTGCAATGACGTTGGGACAGAGTTACATAACTTCAAGTGATGGACCACAGGATTTATCGCGCCATGATATTGACCTTATCATCAGGTAATGACAGTACGGTTCGATAACTGTTTGCGGAGTTTTGCGCGTGAAGAAATACAAGATTGGTTCCGGTTATCTGGCTGGCTTTATGATGCTGTTTCTTGTGACAGCATGTACCGGTTCAGGACAGCTCAGCGAGACCCTGACACCAAAGCCTGTTGCGGCTCAAAGCGAGCAAACGGAGACACAAAATTCAGATCCGATCAGCGAGAATGCGCTTGCTGCCGAGGAGCCTGCGTCTCCGGCTGAAAATGTGGCTGCGGCACAAACCCGCCAGCTTGCGGCCCTTGATACTGCCAATGCGATGACGTTTCTTCCGGTCCAGGGTGCCCCGCAAGGGAAAGTGACAGAACTTTCCAGATCGCTCAAAAATTCTGCTGCAAGCTATGGCTTGGCCGTGCTGCCCTCAACCCAGTCCGGTGCGTCTTATCAGGTAAAGGGCTATTTCTCGGCTTTGAATGACGGCTCCGGTACGTTGCTGATCTATATCTGGGACATTATGGACAGGAATGGCAAACGGCTTCACCGCATAAACGGCCAGGAAAGAACTTCCTCCATCAAATCTGATCCCTGGCAGGCGATTACAGATGAAGAACTGGCGCGTGTTGCTGATGCAACGGCACAACGTCTGAAATCCTGGGTCGAAACCAACTGAGTTCGATTTTGACAAATCCCCAGATTGTTTTGAGAAATCATGTTGATGGGCATTGATAGCGCCTGCCCATTCGCCTATGAAGGGCCAAGGCAATTTACAGGGGCCGGACTGCCGGCGGGTTAAACATGAAGCTTTTCGCCGGAAACTCGAACGAGGTTCTTGCCGAACAAATTACGCAATATCTTGATATCCCGCTGGGAAAGGCAAACGTCAGAAGGTTTGCCGATCAGGAGATTTTTGTAGAAATCCTTGAAAATGTGCGTGGTGAGGACTGTTTTGTTCTTCAGTCAACGTCATATCCTGCCAATGACCATCTGATGGAACTGCTCATTATGATTGACGCTTTGCGCAGAGCTTCGGCGCGGCGCATCACTGCGGTCATCCCTTATTTCGGATATGCAAGGCAAGACAGAAAACCGGGACCACGCGCTCCGATTTCTGCCAAACTCGTTGCCAACCTGATAACAGAAGCCGGCGCAGACCGGGTTCTCACCCTGGACCTGCATGCAGCGCAAATTCAGGGCTTTTTTGACATTCCAACCGACAACCTGTTTGCCGTTCCGGTACTTGCAAGAGATGTAAGGGATCATCTGGATTTGAACAATGTCGTGGTGGTTTCACCGGATGTTGGCGGCGTGGTACGCGCGCGGGCGCTGGCAAAACGCCTCGACTCGCTGCTTGCAATCGTAGACAAGCGCCGTGACAAGCCGGGTGAATCCGAAGTCATGAATGTGATCGGTGACGTATCTGGCAAGGACTGTATCCTGATCGATGACATCATCGATTCCGGTGGCACCCTCTGCAACGCTGCCGAGGCATTACTTGCCATGGGGGCAACCAGTGTGACTGCCTATATTACTCATGGTGTTCTTTCCGGTGGAGCAGTTGCCAGAATAACTTCTTCAAAACTGAAGGAGCTGGTGATCACGGATTCAATTCAGCCTACGTCCGCCGTGGATACGGCAGCCAATATACGTGTCGTATCCATCTCCGAACTCATGGGCGAGGCAATCAGCCGGACTGCACTGGAAAAATCCGTTTCAAGTCTTTTCGACTGATCAAAAAATCACACTTCATTTTTCAGTTATGCTCTCGTATTCTTCCCCAAAATACGGGAGCTGAAAGCATGAATATCCGGACACTGATTACCATATTTGCGGTTGGAAGCCTTTTGCTGCTTCCGGCGGGCATTACATCGGCGCAGGAACGTGTGGAACTGGGAAACATGGAATGCTTCGTAGATGAGGGAACCGGTTTCATATTCGGATCCACCAAGGATATCAGTTGCGTTTTCACATCTATTGATGGCGAGGAAGACAATTACTTCGGCGTGATCAACAAGTTCGGCATCGACATCGGAACAACCGAACAGTCCTATATTACCTGGCTGGTCATCGCACCGACAGTCAGCGAATTTGAAAAAGGCTTTCTTGCAGGTGATTATATTGGGGCAACAGCATCGGCGACATTTGCGGTCGGTCTGGGAGCCAATGCCCTTGTCGGCGGCTCAACCAAATCCTTTGCACTACAGCCCTTGAGCGTCGGGACACAAACCGGCCTGAACCTTGCGGCCGGTGTTGCCGAAATGGAATTGCGTAGCGTGGAGTGAAAATATCAGTCATGAACGACAGCTATGCCTGCATTTCGCGCTACCGTATCAATTCTTCCTTTCACAGGTCATACCAAACGCACACCATCGGCAAATACCTGCTTCCACTCTAAAATACGGAAGGATTTGCGCAATCCTGTCGGCCAGAACGGGTCGTTCTCAACAAGCTGCTTCACTTCAGCATCCGAACCTGCTTCAACAATCCACAGGCCTCCAGCAGCATTACCATCCGGTTCGCGCAAAGGGCCTGCGCTTTCGATCGTTTGCCTGTTTTCTTCAAGAAAGGTCAGATGCTGCGGCATGTGACTGGCACGCACATCTTCGCCCAAATCGGGATTGTCTTCAAAAAGAATGATATATTTCATGTAACCCTCCTGTTGAGTTTGGAACCATAACCCTGAAGATTTGCAGGTTGAAGGCGAATGATTGCAGCTGTACCCTGCAAGAATGCAGATCAAGAACTGGAACGACCTAAGGTATTTACTTGCACTTAAGCGCGGGCACACAATATCCGGTGCCGCCCGTCTCCTGGGCGTGGATGACACGACTGTTTCTCGCCGCTTGGCCGCACTTCAGGGTATCACAGACATACCTCTGTACGTGCGCAGGGCAGATGGCTCGCATATGCTTTCTTCAAAGGGAGAAGAGCTTGCCCGCAATATTGAGGTCATGGAACACCAGACCGATTTGATTGAAGAAAGTCTTGGTTCGCACGCACAGTCCTGTGCGGGAACCGTAAGACTTACTTCCGTTCCTTTAATCATCAACCGGATTCTGGCACCTGGAGCTGGTACTCTAATGGCACAACATCCTGATCTTGAATTGGAACTTGTACCCGATAGCAGCAATCTCAATTTGACCCGGCGTGAAGCTGACCTGGCCATTCGCCTTGCAAGGCCGACTACAGGCGGCTCCAAAGTCAAGGCCCGGCGCATAGGCTATCTTGATTATGCAATCTATTCAGCAAAAGCACATTCTGCATCAAACGCAGTTGACCTACCCTGGCTCACCTATGAGGACGCCATGGCTCACATTCTGCAGGCCAAGTGGGTTACAAATGCGGCAAAAGCTTCAGGACAGGAAATATCAGGCCTAAAAGCACACGATGGCGAAACAATTGTTGAGGCTATTTTGGCCGGACACGGAAAATCCCTGGTACCGGTTGTTGTCGCGGAACAGCTTTCAGAATTGCAGCAACTGGAAAATGAAACCTCAATGCCATTGCCTTCGCGGGAAATCTGGTTACTGGCCCATGCAGATCAGGTAAATCTGCTTAGAATTAAAACCGTAACCGCGTGGATTGAAGAGCAAATTACATAACCGGCAGCAAACAAGTATTCTCTTGCGCTTAACAGGCTTCTACCCTATAACCCGCCTGCCCGCACAGACACCCTTGGAGGCACTGCGGGCTTGTTGTTTTCTGAAAGACTGAGATTTCAACAATTCCGGTTTCAGACCGGATGCCTAAACACAAACACGCGAAAGGCTTCGTTATGAGCGATACTTACGTTCTTGAGGGCCAGTTGCGCGAACGGGTTGG
>JBCCYR010000317.1:0-3953 GCA_039189355.1 Pseudomonadota bacterium | reverse complement strand
AATTTGATAATACGTTGCAAAATAAACTGATTATTTAGTATATCCAAACAATGAAACGACTACCCATTTACGGCATCGAGGTCTTTCTCACCATTGTCCGAGAAGGATCAATGCGCGCAGCTGCCGACGCACTCGGCGTAGGTGCTTCTGCCGTTACTTTGCAATTGAAATCACTAGAGGACCAGTTAGGGATCGACTTGCTGCATCGCACAACTCGCAGCATTGAACTTACAGAGGCTGGAAAAGTCCTGTTCGAGGCTGCTGCCCCCGCACATCGCGACTTAAGCAATGCAGTCAAGTCGGCAAAAGAGATAGCTCAGTCTGCAACAGGAACGTTGCGCTTGAGCTTGTCGCGGGGAGCTTACATCGCGGCCCTAGCGCCTGTACTGGACGAATTCCTGGATACGCATCCGGGCATTCGTCTGGATATTTCCTGGAATGAAGAACTGGTAGACATCATCAGACAAGGTTTTCACGCCGGTATACGAATGGGCGATGTGCTGGCCCAGGACATGATCGCTGTCCGCATCACACCTCCAATCAAGTCGGTGTTTTTTGCAGCACCATCATATTTGAAATCCTATGGTGTCCCAAAGCATCCACGTGATCTCCTGGACCATAAATGCATTCGGCACAGACACCCCACTTCATCGGCGTTGAGAGAATGGTGGGTCAAGGAAGATGGTCAGGAAAAGCAGATTGATCCACCAGCCCGCCTCATTTTTGACAGCGCTGCTGGGGTTATTCAGGCGGCGTGCGAGGGACACGGTATCGGATGGTCAATGAAAGCTACCATGGAAGACAGATTGGCAAGAGATGAATTGCGGATACTGCTTGAGCCCTTCGCCAAGGACTTGCCGCCATTTTACATTTACTATCCAGAGCAGAACAAACATGTCGAGTGTCTCCGACTGTTTGTTGATTTTTTAAAGGGCGGTTCGAAAAAGCAATCCAAAAGCTGACATTGGGTCAGTTGCAGAACGCAAGTTCTTTGACCTCAAAGCCGCCTTTCAGCCTATATCAGGAAGCTCAATACAAAATCAGGACTGAGGTTCTGTCCGCTGTGCCTTTTGCGGAACGGCAATGCTAGTGACCGGCTGAACGGTTATACTGGTTGTTGCAGCCTGCGTTCCGGTAATCTCGGCACTGATCGGATTGATGCTTTCACCATCCGGCTTGGCCTCCACAGTCACCTGCTGATCTGTATTGGCTGCATCATCTGTGGACGCGACAGCTGTTTCAGGCACTTCCTGCACCACCGGTTTCGGCTCCAGAATACCCACAGGACCAACCGTTGCATCCGCCTTGATGGAAGCGACCTGAACCTTCGGCTTGTCTTCATCCTTGATGAAAGGATTGCTGGCCGTTTTTTTCAGGACCTTGTCAAAAACGCTCTGGTCCTTGTCCTGTTTCTCGTTGAAGGCAAGGGCAAGGTTGCGTGGCATCTTTGCAGGCGGGCATTCGGCGCGTGAGCGGAACTCCACACCCTCTTCCACATAGCGGTTGAACACATAGCGTTTTTCGCAGACATCCACTTTCGGCTGAAGTTTCGTAACCTCGAAATGATCGCTTCCCTCTTTCAACATTTTCCAGAACTGAAAGTCGGGATGATCCACTTTCTTGGCCATGTTTTCAGCAGTCATGCGGAACGGAAAGGCCTGAATCTGGAATGCCTTCTGGCCACCCCTGAACGATTCGCGGGCAAGTGCGTAGATTTCTTCGACATATTCATCCGTCATGGAATAACATCCTGCAGACGAGCATGCTCCGTGGATCATCAGATAGGACCCGGTCCGGTCATTGGCTTGGTCATATGTGTTCGGGAAACCCATGTTGAACGAAAGATGGTAGCTTGAGTTTGGGTTCATCAGACCCTGCGTTACATGGTAAAAACCTTCGGGAGCCTGACGGTCGCCTTCCTGGTGCTTGGGGCCAAGCTCGCCGGACCATTTGCAGATTTCATAGGAGTTCAGAAACGCATACCGCTTGTTGTGATCCTGCTTCCAGACTTCCATCACATTCTCTTCCTTGAAAATGCGAAGCAAAATCGGCGCACCAAGGCTCATGCCCTTGGTTTCCATCTTTTTAACGAGATACTCCGGAACCGGGCGTTCGTGCTTCGGTACGCTGCTGTCAAGCACACCATTGCAAGCCGCAAGCAGGGACCCTGCGAAAACTACCGCAATTCGTTTTGAGGCTTTGGATTTCACGTTTGTTTACCCACTATCCATCCGGGTGCTTAAAACTGTCATAAAATGATATAACTTGCTCTGGTTGACAAGCCGTTACCATACCTTGGTAACGCAATCGTCAATGACGCAACAAGTCACCATCGCTCTGCAAAAGCGGCAAAAATCAGGTCAGATTGCGTCCCATCGCAAGAAACTTGTCCTGACGTTGCTTCCTGATCTCAGCGCCGTCCAGGCTTTCAAAACCCGCAAGCGCTTTTGAAATCTGCTCACGTGTTGCATCAAATACGGCTTCATGATTACGGTGCGCACCGCCCAGTGGCTCCGGAATAATCTCATCAATGATACCCATTTGCTGCAAATCCTGAGCAGTGATTTTCATTGTCGTCGCAATGTCTTCAGCACGCGTGGAATCCCGCCACAGGATTGACGCACCCGCCTCGGGTGAAATCACGCTGTAAATCGCATGCTCCAGCATATAGACCTTGTTTGCAGAGGCGATTGCAATCGCACCCCCGGAACCACCTTCACCTATGATGACGGATATCATCGGCACTTCGATCGAAAGGCATTTTTCGGTTGAACGCGCAATGGCTTCCGCCTGTCCGCGTGCTTCCGCACCCATGCCCGGATATGCACCAGCCGTATCAACCAGCGAAATAACCGGCAGGTTGTAACGGTCTGCAAGATCCATAACCCGGATTGCCTTTCGGTACCCCTCAGGCCGTGCCATGCCGAAATTGTGCTTCAGGCGGGATTTGGTATCCATCCCCTTTTCCTGACCAATGATTGCAACGGAACGTCCCTCAAACCGGCCCAGACCTGCAAAAACCGCATAATCTTCACCGAAATAGCGGTCACCTGCCAGTGGTGTGAAATCGTCTATCATTGCTTTCTGGTAATCGACAAAATGCGGACGGTCCGGGTGACGGGCGACCTGCGTTTTTTCCCAGGGGCTGAGTTTCGCATACAGCCCTTTCAACAGGTCATCCGATTTCTTTTGCAGTCGGGTGATCTCGTCGGAAATATCGACGGTTGCGTCTTCCTTGCCCATTGTTCGGAGTTCCTTGATCTGACCGTCAAGGTCCGCAACAGGCTTTTCAAACTCAAGATAACTTGCCATCTAAATGTATTCTGTTCGGGGGGATTGTCTGATTGGGGATCATGTCCCGGATTTGGCGGCACACTGGCGATTTGTGCTTCCAAAGTCAAGGATTTTGGTTGGAGCTTGGTGAATCTCGCAAAAGTTCAAAAACACGATATTCAGTCGCTGAATCACAGACATTAGCCTGCTTTTCTGCCTGCCGCCCTGCCAGAGAAGATGCAACCACCAAGAAACGTGCCTTCCAGCGCATTGTAACCATGGTACCCACCACCGCCAAAACCAGCCACTTCGCCGGCTGAATAAAGGCCTTCAATCGGCTTTCCGTCTTCATTCAATACCTGGCTGTCAAGATTTGTGTGAACCCCGCCAAGCGTCTTGCGCGTGAGCAGGTTAAGCCGCACCGCAATAAGCGGTCCATTGGATGGATCGAGAATTTTGTGAGGCTTGGCTGTACGGATGAGCTTGTCGCCAATGTAGTTGCGGGCGGAGTGGATCGCCATCACCTGCGCATCCTTGGAAAACTTGTTGTCCATTTCCCGGTCGCGCGCTTCGATCTGGTCCCTGATCTTCTGGTAATCAATCAGACCACCGCCCGCCAGCTGGTTCATGCCTGCCACAAGGCTTTCAAGATCATTGCGAACAACAAAATCCTCACCCTT
>JBCCYR010000316.1:0-3991 GCA_039189355.1 Pseudomonadota bacterium | reverse complement strand
GTTCTGGATATCGACAGTGACAAGCCTGCGGATTTTGATGAACACGACAGGGAAGCCTTGGAAAAAATTTTGTCGACATCATTCAAGTAGACGAAATTTGCCTTTTTGAACCCCCATTGTGCAAGGCAAGACGGTCAGTCACATTCCCGTTTCAGGTCACATCGCTTGGTAATCATCCCGACGAAGAGAGCTTTCAAGGTGACTGCGTAATCACACAGCCTGGCCCCGGAAATCCAAGCTATAAGGCCCGCACAAGGCTAGATCCTTAACTTTTCGCAAAGCTGATCTTTCACAATCGATTGAGTCGTTTCAGTTTTCCCGATTCAACATGTTACAGACCGGATTGTTGCCAATGCAGAAATTAGCCAGGAAACAGCTTGGCAAAAGTGCGAAACTCAGCAAAACGCTTAAGCGAATACAGGTACTTTTCAAAAAGAACCGTTTCAAAGATGCCAGGCCACTCTGCGAATGGGCTTTTATGCAAGGTGCCCGGGATTCTGAATTCCTCAACAAATATGGCCTCATCCTGAGGGCCTTTGGCGAGTTTCAGGATGCATTGAAGGTGCTCTACGCAGCACACGAAGAAAACTCCGGGAACGCAGAAATCCTCAATTCACTCGGTCAAGTGTTTCTCGACATGAAAGACGCTGAAGCTGCCATAACGATGTTCAAGCGGGCAACCACACAGGATGAGAAATATTTTGACGCATGGATAAACCTCGGAAAGACACTGAGCAGCGTTGGGCGCTATCATGCTGCGGAACTCGCCTTTACCGGCGCCTACTATCTTGATCCAGCCAACCCGGTCCCCAAGTTCCAGATCGGGCAAATCAAGATTGCCCAGCATAAATATCAGCGCGCCGCTGAAATATTCGATGAATTGATCGAAACCGAAGATAAACCTGATGTCGGTATCCGGCTGATGCGGTTACAGATCGCGGTTGCGATTGAAGACATGGAGTATGTTGCAACCCATCTCGACGGTTTTGATGCTTCTGAATTGGGCAAGGATGGGCAGGTCATTCTTGATGCCGCAAGAGCGCAATTCTACATCATCTATGATCGCTACGATGAAGCCATTGAAATCCTTGAAAGAATATCCGCCACGGGGATTCCGGGACATATCGAGCACAAGGTACATTTGGGGGGATGCTATGGTTTGGCAGGACGCGTTGGTGATGGAATTGCAATCCTCAAGAGTCTTTTGAAAGAATGTCCCGAACATGCAATGGCACGCCACAATCTCGCTCTTTTGCAATTTACGGTTGGAGACTTGGAGGATGGATACAGGAATTATGAGTATCGCTGGAAATTAAAAGAGTTTGTTCCGCAAAGCCACCGGTTTGATGCGCCGTTCTGGCAGGGCGAGCCGCTTGAGGGAAAACGCATCGTGGTCTGGAAGGAACAGGGTATCGGCGACGAAGTACGATTTTGTTCGTCATTGCCTGAATTGCACGAGCGCGGAGGCTCTATCACACTGGAATGTTCCGAGAAACTTGTACCTCTGTGGCAATTGTCTTTCCCCTGGGCAACAGTCCGGGCCAAGAAACAGAAGCAGGATGCGGATGAAGAAAAAAAGGAAGAATTTGATTTTCAGATTCCAGTCGGTTCCCTTGGTACAGTGCTGCGTAAGTCGGTTGACGTTTTCCGGGAAAAGCAAAAGCCCTGGATAGCAAGAAACAGGTTAATGGAAATGCAAATACGCAATCAGCTTGCAATTCAGCCAGATGAATTGTTGGTCGGTGTTTGCTGGAATTCCAGCCTTCAGGATGCTTCCCGTCAAAAAAGCTTTCTCAGCAGTGATGACTTGATACCACTTAAGACATTACCAAATGCACGATGGCTCAACCTCCAATATTCAAGCACCTATGATGAAGTCACGAAAATCCGCAATGCAGGGCTGGAATTGAACCACTATGTCGATCTTGATCAAAAGAACGACCTGGTAGGCGCATGCAATCTAATTGGTGCATGTGATCTGGTTATCACCGTGGCAGTATCTGTCGGGGATCTTGCAGGCGGTGTCGTAACCCCGATGATCCATCTTACTCCGGAAAAATCGGAGCTATTTCTGGGTACGGATCATGTCCCATGGTTTGTCAACTGCAAGTCCTTCCCTATCAAGACTTTCGAAACCCACAAGGCGATTGAAAGACTTATGCATGACTGGCCGGAAATATTAAGCTGGGCCAAGGGTTTTAAATTAGAGGCAAGAAATGCTGAAGCTCTCTCCACCAAAGGCAAGCATAGACCGTCATTGGACCTGGAATACCATCTCCAAAACAGGCAATAAAAAAGCGCCTGGAAAGGCAGACGCTTTGATTTTGCAGCACTCTATGCCAAGCGGTTTTCGGATCAACCACCAGTCCTGACAGCTACATGCTCCATGGCATTTGCCGCACTTTTCATGCTGCCTGCCTCTCTTTGGGTCGATTCTCCATTTGAAATCATGCCAACAGCACTAGCTATTGCAGCAGTTGTTGCCTTGAGTGTCTTTTCCAGTGCCATTGCGATGATAATTTACTTCAGACTGGTTCGCACATTGGGACCGCTTGGCGTGACAACGGACAGCTATACGCGCGCAGGTTTCAGCGTGGTGCTCGTAGTCGTTCTCTTGGGAGAGGTTGTGTCGCCAAGCTTGATTGCCGGTCTGGTGCTAATTTTCGCAGGTGTTGCCATCGCCACGGGACATTTGAAGCTGCCTAACCGGCAGATTTAGAAATAACAGAAATCGGATATCTGCTTTGCACAGGTTTGGATGCATTCGCAACATTCTACCAAATATCATGATTGAGTCAGAGCAGACTTCAACCCATCTTCACCTCATAAATCGAAACCTCCACATCTCCATCCCCGGTCTCTGCGACGGCAATCTTGCGACGATACCCTTCGCCCTCAAACGCATCCAGCCGCTCCCAGTGATAAGGTAGATCGGGTGACTCAAAAATGAAAACCTCGATTGCATTGAAACTAATGTCAGGTTTCCGAAATATCATGCAGCCATTTGACAAACCTTTGGGAAAGACCTGTTTCGTACCCGCTAGACTGTAGGGTGTAATATCCGAGGCTAACTTCTTCTCCTCCAGGCAACGCAACAAGGCGTCCATCCGACAGTTCGTCTTCAACCATAAACCTGGAGGACAATATCATTCCCATTCCGGCGCATGCCGCGCGCAAGGCTGCATCGTCCAAGTCAAAGCGCTCTGCGAAATTGAACTGTGTGCCCGGCCTACCCGTTTCAGCCGACCAAAGCTGCCAATCCCAATTCCCTTTCGAGCATTGGAGAGCGGGAATTAACCTGAACATTTCAGGACCGGTAAACTTGGACAACAATTCTGGTGAAAGGTAAGGGCGACAGATATCTTCGAACAGGATGCTGGCCCCTTCAGGACACGTGTCATGCCGACAGTACCGGATTGTCACATCAGCAACCTCCGATGACCGACGGTCATCGTCGAAGAAGGTCTCGACCTGGACATTGGCATTCGGGTTTTTTGCCTTGAAAAGATTTAACTTCGGGATAAGCCATCGCACGGCGAATGACATTGAGGCTCGCACACGGAGCATGTTGGTATCATGGATGGCAGCCAGGAGTGCAGTATTGATTATCCGCATGCCCGGCGCGGATTGCTGGGCTAGTTGAACTCCGGTATCAGTTAACTCAACAGCATTGTTTCTACGGACAAGAAGCTGCGTGCCGATTGATAGCTCAAGTGCCTTGATCTGATGACTTACGGCGCCTGATGTTACCAAGAGTTCTTCCGCAGTCTTCTTGATGCTCAAATTTCGCGCCACGATCAAGAAGATGCGCAAAGCATTCAGTGAGATTGAGTTAACATCCTGCATCAAAAATCCTCATCCAAAATGAGATTAACTCTTTTGATATCAGAGGCAAACTGATTTTAGAATCAGAAAACCTTGTTCACATTGAAACTCCTATGCCAGTGATACACAAAAATGTCGAAGCAATCCTGTGGGTGTTATTGAGCAC